>DAOUGF010000155.1:0-3645 GCA_034429295.1 Chloroflexaceae bacterium | reverse complement strand
CCGTCTGCAGCCGGGCATTGCTGGGCAGCAGCATAAAATCCGTCGTCGGCACGTCAAACGAGACGGACTGCATCGTCGGCACCCCGGCATACATCCGGGCCTTATTGAAGGCGTAGACGCGCGAGTTCAGGAACGTGCGGCTCGCGCTGTAGGTCTTCATATTGACCGACAGATAGATGCCGTCGGGCCAGATCCCCAGCCTGGGGTCGTCCCCGAGGCCGCCGGCCGTGTTGATCGAGTAGAAGTTCCACCCGCCGGCGATGGGGTCGCCGCTGCGCGAGACGGCGAAGCACACAAAGGCGCCCGGCGGGCTGATCACATTCATCGACCCGTCGAGCTGGTAGGCAAGATCCGCGATGACCCAGCGGTCCTCGAAGGTGTCATACAGAACGATCGGGTTGTCGCGGTTATCTGTGTCGCAGAGGTTGCCGAACTGGCCCTGGCTCATCAAGCTGTTCAGGCTAAACGAAGCGAGCGCCGCGCCGGTCGCTTTGTCGTAGATGCCGACCGCGCTGTTGATCGCCTGGATATAGTGGGCCGGGCCGACATCGCCATTGGCGTCGGGCGGGAGGCCCGCGGCCCCAATGGTGGAGTCGAGGCCGTCGAAGTTGAGCGTCGCGCCGGGCGCGGCCGCCTGGAGGCTCATGCCGGGCACCTCGGCCTGGGCAGGCGGCTGGCTCTGCGGCGCAGACGATAGGGAGCGCAGGTCGCCCAAGAAGGGCGCTGCACCAGTCAGGGTGTGGATCACTGGGGCAGAAGGGCCGGCGCTGGTATCAGGAAGGCCGGGGGCCTGTGGGGCAACCTCAGCGGCGCTGGTAGCGCCCGATTGAACGAGCAGTTGCAGGGCAAGCGCGATCAGAGTTATCCAGGTCAGGGCTGACCGAGTGCGACGTGGCATGAGTGTTTCCCTGCTGTGCAGCGTAGTGATGGGACGTTGCACTTATGCGAGTGGTGTACTGCAGATCATACAGGGTAAACGTCTCCAATCCGGTACCGGCACCACCGGCGCTGGAGCACGTCGCAAACGCACGTGGATAGCGAAGGGAGCAGATGAGGCTCTCGGAGGGGATGCCGCCCCTCCAAACCTCCCCGCGGGCAAGCAGGAGCGCTGGGGTAGGAGAGCGGATCAACGGTGACGTGGCCCAGCCCGAGCATACGGGAGCGGGGCTCGTCACCTTGTTGAGCTTGTCGCGATGGCTATGGGTGCGGCGTACGGCGCGATCGCTCTCGGCATCGGCGTCACGCTCATGGGCATCGTGATCGCCGGTCTCGGCTACGCGCTGCTGGGGCTCATCACCCCCGAGCTTGCCCGCCGCTTCGGCCTCCAGCCCGTCGCCGCGTAACCACGTGCACACGCCGCCTCGGCCGTTCACCCCAGCCCCGCTCCCTTGATGGAAGCAGGGGCTTCGCTCTGGGAAGCCTCCTCCCGCTGGTTGGGATGGTCTCCATCAATACCGCCCTGAACCTCACCAGGGCCGCCTGAGCTAGAGGCTGCTGGGCGGCCGCCAGATCTTATCACTCGCCGCCGGGCGCCCGACCTCGCGCTCTAGGAAATAGGTGGGTGATACAATCCTCCTCGCTTGGCGGCAGGCGGCCATCTTCGCCTGCGCTGGAGGTTCAGGTATGACTCTCTCTCTCCCAGATCTATTTGCAGAACATCTCACTTCTATAGTGAAGGACCTCGCCGATGTTTCGTACGCCGCTACCGCGGATAAGCCTAATACCCCGCCGTATGAGGTGGTCTACGGCGGGGTCGAAGATGGGATGCGCCGCCTTCATCGCGACCTGATTGAGGGCGGGGCCGAGCACTACAGCACCATCTGGACCGCAATGGGTGGAGGTATGGCGGCGAACGGGCTGGCGCTCGAGGATGTGACCACTACGATCGACCGGACCGAGGAGATGATCATCGAGCGGCTGGCGCCATCCTACAGCGGCAATGCGACGATGATTGCGCAGCTGTACGAGCGCATCAACTGGATCTGCCGGGTGGCCCGCCAGAGGATGTTCAACTCCTTTACCGCCACCCGCGAGGCGACAATCCGCGCCCAATCGGCCGCGCTCCAGGAGCTCTCGGCGCCGATCATCCCGATCTATGGCGGCGTGCTGGTGCTGCCGCTGATCGGTGCGATCGACACCCAGCGCGCCACCAAGATTATGGAGGCGCTGCTCGAGGGCGTGGCGGAGCGCAACGCGAGGGTCGTGCTCCTCGACATCACCGGCGTGCCCGTCGTGGACACCAGCGTCGCCCACCATCTGATCCAGGCGGCGCGCTCGGTGCGCCTCCTCGGCGCAGAGATCGTGCTTGTGGGCATCAGGCCGGAGATCGCCCAGACGATCGTCCAGCTCGGCGTCGATCTCAGTGGCATCGTCACTATGGCCGATCTGCAGGGCGGCGTGGCCTACGCCCTCGCGCAGCTCGACCTCGCGATCGTGGCCAGGGCCCATACAGTGTAGACCCTGTACCAGGAAGCGCGACATCAGTGGTCGCCGCAGTGGCCGATGATCAGCAGCCGCCGCTCGCGGTCGATGGCGAAGTGAACCCGCAGCTGGCGCGGCAGCCGGCTGCCCAGTGTGAGGTGCAGGGTGATGTCGATGGTCCTGCTGCGGTCGTCCACGTCGCAGCGCCATCAGCCGGTCGTTGTGGGCGTCACGGTGGAGTCGGAGCAGAGGCCCCGTCACCGGCATGACTACCGCGCTGAGCATGGCCGACATCATCCAGCGCCACGCCGCGGCGAGCTCCAATGGTCTCAGCTATGCCCAGATGGGTCGCTTCGCGGTCGAGAGCGGTGACCCGGCTGGGACCAACAACGCCGACGAGGCGCTGAAGGACGCGAACGGCAAGCCGGTGGCGAATGCGGCCCGCAACACGCAGCTGACCGCCGCCAGCCACCTTCCACGCCCTAGCGAGCTGCTGACTCAGCAGCGCAAGGGCAGCCCGGGCCGTCTCGTCGCTGTCTCGGCTTCGACCTGCTGCTTGTCATCAGCGAGTGTGCCTACCAGGGTTGCCGGTCGGAGTGAGGGGGCCCTTGCAAAGCCGGCGGCGCGCAGCAGATCGAGCAGCAGGGCGGGCGAGCTATGAGGTCTGCTCATTCGGGAGCCAGCCAGACGCGCTGAATACGCTGCGCGCGCTCACGTTCCCCTTGGCTCGTTCATCGCTGTCACCCGCGACGCCCTGCTTCACCTGAAAGGGCCGCTCGGCTCGGCGATCACGGCCCATGCCAGCAGCCGGCCAGCTGCCGGCGATCTATTCAAGCTTGGCGCCGTACGCACCGTGGAACCGCACGCTCTCAGCGCCCCCGAACTATCGTTGCGGATCCTGTTTGGCTGGTATGCGACCGTGATGATGTCCAACGATACGGCGACAACAGCGGCAACGAGCGCAGCCATGTCAACGGTGAGCACCAGACTCTCCCATACCTGACCACGAGCCGTTAGGGCACCAACGTGACTTCGGTGAGCAGCAGGCTCAGGTCGCGTCTTGAGCGCCCGCCCTCTGGATCGGTCGGCGCACGGAGTGTCAGATAGTGGTCGCCGGGTGTCAGCAGAAGGCGCAGCGCCAGCGCCTCTTGTCTCGCGCCAAGGTCCCACGTTCCCACGGGAGTACCATTCAACGAGAGGGCTACCGGACGGCGGTGAAGGTAA
>DAOUGF010000154.1:0-9259 GCA_034429295.1 Chloroflexaceae bacterium | reverse complement strand
CGGGCGGCTCGCTGCGTCGAGCCACTCATCAAAGCTGGAGGCGGCGGGCGCATCAAGGGGGCGAACCACATTCAGGCGGCGCCAAAGCTGCGCAGCGCTATCGGTGAGGAGGCGCACACTATCAATAGCCATCGGTTGCTGGATTCTAGTGGGTAAATGCGGGTACAGCTGCCGCCGCTCCTGAGCAGGCGGGATTTATTTCCAACTCTATCGTATCGAGCGGCGCGCCCACGGGGATCGGTCGCAAGATTTAGTTCCCGCTCGTCCGGTCGAAGGGGCGGGCGGCTCCATCAGAGGCCTGAAAAGGCACCACGAAGGCATAGAGGCACGTTCAGGGCCCGCCGCAGGGGCGGTTCTGGTATAATCGAGCGGGAGCGTAGGGGCTGAAGCACTCGCCCCAGATCGCCCGTGTGGTACAGGCGCTTTCGGAGGCAGATGCTCCGGCCGTACCGCCCGAATGACAAGTGTGGATCGATATTAGCCACCGATGTGAGCATGACGCACGAGCCGATAGAGCGCGCCGCGGCCCAAATTCCTGATCAGACAGCGCTGCCCCGCGCGAGCGCTGCGCCGCGCTTTCATCCTCGCCAGCGTTTTCTACGGGTATCGGCCTTCTTCCTCGGCGTCGTCCTGCATATCTATTTCTGGGATATCTTTCTCGCCCGCTTCAGCTTGCTGCGGTGGTACGTGCGGCGCACGGCCAGCAGGCGTTGGGTGCGCATGGCGCGGCAGTTCCGCGGCCTCGCCCTTGAGCTTGGCGGCATGCAGATCAAGCTGGGCCAGTTCCTCTCCTCGCGGGCCGATGTGGTGCCCGAGGCGGTGCGCCGCGAGCTCGCCGGCCTCCAAGACGAGGTGCCGCCTGCGCCCGCCGGCCATGTGCTCGAGGTGATCATCGAGGAGTTGGGCGCGCCGCCGAGCAAGCTCTTCCAGCGCTTCGAGCAGGAGGCAGTGGCCGCCGCCTCCCTCGGCCAGGTGCACTTCGCCACCCTCCCTGATGGGCGCGAGGTGGCGGTGAAGGTCCAGCGCCCCTATATCGACCAGATCATCGAAGTGGATCTGAGCGCAGTGGCCTGGGTGCTGCGCCTGATCAAGAACTACCCCCCGCTCCGCCGCCGGGCCGATATTGAGGCGCTGCTCGCCGAGTTCGCCAAGGTGCTCATGCAGGAGCTCAACTATGTGGCCGAGGGGCAGAACGCCGCAACGTTCCGCAAGAACTTCGCCGGCATCCCAGGCATCTACATCCCCGAGCCGATCCTTGAGCTGACGACGCGCCGCGTGCTGGTGATGGAGCGGATCGGCGGGGTGAAGATCAACGATCTCCGGACCCTCGACGCCCTCGGGGTGAGCCGGGCCGAGCTGGCCTCCCGCCTGAACAACTGCTACCTGAAGCAGTTCTTCATCGACGGCTTCTTCCATGCCGACCCCCACCCCGGCAACCTGTTTGTGCGCGTCGAGCCCGAGCTGCCCGCGGTGGCAGGGCGCAACGGCAGCACGAACGGCGCCGCGCCGCCCGGAGCATCGAGCGGCAACAGTGCCGCGGGCGCCAACCAGCTCTTCGGCGGCGGGGAGGCCGCGGGGCAGGGGCGGCCCTTCACCCTGATCTTTGTTGATTTCGGAATGGTGGGCGAGCTACCGCCGCAGACGATGGAGGTGGTGCGAGGCGGGGTTGTGGGCCTGGCCACTAGCGACGCCGAGCGGATCGTCGAGACCCTCGAGAAGCTGAACATGATCCTGCCGGGGGCCGACAGGCGGCCGATCGTGCAGGCGGTGCAGATCATGCTGCGCCACTCCTTCAACCGCAGCATGCGGGAGATGTCGAACCTTGATGTCGAGGCGATCTTCGAGGAGACCCGCGATATCGTCTACGACCTGCCGTTCCAGATCCCGCAAGACTTGCTCTACTTCGGGCGGGCCCTGAGCATGGTGGCCGGCCTCGCCACCGAGATCTGCCCCGACATTAACCTCTTCCACGAGCTGCGCCCATTCGCCAACCACCTGATGAGCCAGGAGCGGAGCAACGGCAATTGGCCCGAGCAGGTGCGAAAGGAGCTGCAGGAGCTTGGCCAGATCCTGATCGCCCTGCCACGGCAGATGGATAGCTACTACAAGGCGGCGAACCGTGGCGAGCTGAGCACTCGCTCCGACTTCAGCCGCCTGGAGCGGGGCATCCGCCGCGTGGAGCGCTCCACCGACCGGCTAGCCGGCGGGCTGATGGCCACCGGCCTGTTCCTTGGCGGGGTGCAGCTGCGCACCCGTGGCTTCCAGCGCGAGTCCGACCGGGCCTGGATCGCGGCAGCGGCCGCGATCCTCTGGGCCCTCTGGCCACGGGGCGAGAGATGACGCTACAGCCCTCGCATCGTCTTGCGCCTGGTGTTACAGCCAGATGCTCGTGTCGCACCTGACATCACGCGCCGCCTTCGTCCTCCGCTGGTTAGCGGCGCTGCTGGCCGCGGCCCTTGTAGCCGTGGCGGTCTTTCGTCCTGACCCCCGCGACAACCTGCGGGCCGCCGACCGGCTCTTTGCGGCGGGGCGCTTCCACGAGGCCCTGGCCGCCTACAGCCCGCTGGCGCCGTCACTGCCGGAAGCACAGCTGCGTCTGGGCGCGGTGCGGGCGCTCCGGGGAGAGCACACGGTGGCCGAGCGGGCGCTGCGGGCGGCGATGCAGCGGGGCCTCGCCCCGGCTGATTATCACCTGGCGCTGCTCTACCTGGGCCGGGCCCTGAGCGACGCCGGCCGGCCGGAACTCGCCGGCCGCACCTGGCTGCTGCTCGAGGACTGCCGCACCCCGGATGCGTGCGCTCACCGCGGGCCCGGCCGCGTCCTGGCCGCCGAGGAGGCGCTGCGCCGCGGCGACTACCTGGCGGCCGAAGCCGGATACCGCGCCGCCCTCAGCCTGCCGCTGCCCGCCGCTTGGCAGGAACTGGCGCGCTACCGGCTCGCGCTGCTGCTCGCCCCGGTAGATGAGGGCGCCGCCCTGGCCGAGCTCGCGGCGCCCCTCGCGCCGACAACTGCGCCCACCAACCCCTGGAGCGCGCCGCTCCTGCCGCCGCTCGGCGACGGCCCGGGCCAGCTCGCGGCGGTGCTGGCAGTGCCCCAGGCCGAGCGGCCCCAACTGCTCGGCCAGCTCTATCTGGTCCAGGGGCTCTACGGGCTGGCAGAGGCCCAATTCGACCGGGTGGATGCCGATGGGGAGGATGCGCTCGGCGCTGCGGCCTATGCGGCCTACACACGCTGGCGGGCGGGCGACACTGAGGCTGGGCTGGCCCGGCTGGAGGCGCTGGTGGCCGAGCATCCCGACGAGCCGCGGGCGCGGACGCTGCTCGCCCTCGCCTACCTCAGCGCCGATGCGAGCGACGAGGCCCGAGACCAGATCGACCTCGTAGCCAAGCTGCAGCCGGCCGATCCGGACGTGCACCTGGCCTGGGCCAGTTGGCACGCGGCGCGACGAGAGTACGCCGAGGCGAGCCTGGCCTACGAGCAGGCCCTGCTGCAGGCGCCCTCCGCCGAGCGCAGCCGCTACGCCCTGATCGCGGCCAACTTCCACCTCGCCACCACCTTTGAGCTCTGCGAGCGTGGTCTGCCGCTGGCCGAGCTGGCCGCCCGCGGCGGCGGGGCCGCCGCCTACACCACTCTGGCGGCCCACCAGTACCACTGCGGCCAGTTCGCCGCCGCAGCCGAGACGGCCCGGCAGGCTCAGGCCACCGGCGCCGGCCCCGACGCAGCCTACTATCTTGGCGCGTCGCTGGCAGCTCTGGGCGACGCCGGCGCGCGGGCGGCGCTGATCCGCGCCGCCGACATGGCGCCCGCCTCCGACTGGCGCCGCCGCGCCGAGATCGCGCTCTCATACTTACCGTAAGGTCGGCACATGTAAGCCACCCCCCAAGCTTGAAGCCTGAGGGGTGGCTGTAAGTGGCGAAGCAGTGCTTCGGCCTACACTTCCTCGAAGTAGCCGTGGAGCCTGCGGCCCAGCATCGGGTCGCGCAGCTTCTTGAGGGCCTCGCTCTCGAGCTGCCGCACCCGCTCGCGGGTGAGGTTGAGGCGCTGGCCGATCTGCTCGAGGGTCATCGCGTTCTCGCCATCCAGGCCGTAGCGCAGGCGCAGGATGTGGCGCTCCCGCGGCGTGAGATGGGACATTGCCTCGCTCAGATCAGCGCGGAGCAGCCCGTGAGAGATCTCGTCCAGCGGCGAGGGCTGCAGCGGGTCAGCGATGATCTCGGCCAGCGAGCCGGTGCCGTCCTCAGTGTGGGCCTCGTCGAGGGAGGCCGGCGTGAGGGCGGCCTGCTCGGCCCGCGCCACCTGATCGGTGGTGAGGCCAAGCTCCGTGGCGATCTCCTCCGAAGTGGGCTCACGGTCGAGCCGCTGCACAAGCTGCTGGCGAACGCGGGCAAGCCGCGAGAGCCGCTCGCCCAGGTGCACCGGCAGCCGCACCGTGCGGCCCTGGTCGGCGATCGCACGTCCGACGCTCTGGCGAATCCAGTAAGTGGCGTAGGTCGAAAACTTCAAACCGCGCGAAGGATCGAACTTGTCAACAGCACGCATCAGGCCCAGGCTGCCCTCCTGGATGAGGTCGAGCAGGCTAAGGCCATGGCCCTGGTAGCGGCGGGCGATACTCACCACCAGCCGCAGATTCGAATTGATCAGCTGGGCGCGGGCGCGCTCGCCAGCGGCCACCTGCTCCTCCAGTCGTTGGCGCTCCTGGGGCGGCATCGGATTATCGTGGGAGAGGAGCCGCTCGGCCTCGCGACCATCTATGATCGCGCGGGCCAGCTCCTGCTCCTGAGCAAACGTCAGAAGCGGCTCATCGCCGATCTCGTTTAAATACAGAATAATCGAGTCAGCCGCGCCGGGGCTTGTAAGCACCGGAGTGGTCATGGGGCTCCCCTTTCCTGTCCGCAGATCGGGGCTGCGACCCGTTGCGGACATCAGAAATGTGTTGAAAATCCCGAGAGAACCTGTCGAGGCTAAGCGGGGACGGGCAACGGGAGTCGGGAACCTCCCCTGGGGGACGTCTATAGCAAAGTATGCGCCAGCGGGGTAAGAGCGACGTGAAGATGAGATTAAAACGAGATGAGTAAAGTAGAGAAATGGTTGTGTAACAGCAGTGCGAAGAACCGAGAACCGAGAGCGGCGAGTCGCCCTCTCTGGTGCTCGGTCTTCTCTTCAAGCGAGCAAGCGCAGCGCGCGAGCCTTAGGCAAGGGCCAGGTCGCGGCGCTTCTTCTCGCGGCGTCGCTCATCAACGCTGAGCAGCTTCTTGCGCAGACGCCAACCCTTCGGCGTCACCTCCACCAGCTCATCGTCGCTGATATACTCGATGGCGTCGTCGAGCGAAAGGGTGCGGGGCGCCTCTAATCTGACGTTCTCGGCGCCCTTATTGTTGCGCATGTTGGTGAGGTGCTTCTCTTTACAAACGTTAACCTCAAGGTCAACGTCGCGGATGTGCTGGCCCACCACCATGCCCTCGTACACCTCCTGGCCGGGGGTGACGAAGAAGACGCCGCGGTCCTGCACCTGATGGATGCCATAGGTGCTGACGATACCGCTCTCGGAGGCGATCAGACTGCCGTTCTCACGGGTCTCAATCTCACCAGCCACGGGCTCGTAGCCGTAGAAGATGCTGTTGAGGATGCCGGTGCCGCGGGTGGCGGTGAGAAAGAGCTGGCGGAAGCCGAGCAGGCCGCGGGTGGGCACGAGGTAGGAATAGTGGACGCTGCCGTCGTCGCGGACGTGCATATCGCGCATCTGGCCTTGGCGCCTGCCGAGCAGCTCGACCACCACACCTTGATACTCGCTGGCGACCTCGATCTCCACCAGCTCCACCGGCTCCAGCTTCTCGCCGTTCTCGCCCTGCTGGAAGATCACCTCGGGCTTGGAGACCTGAAACTCGTAGCCTTCCCTGCGCATCGTTTCGATCAGGATGCCGAGGTGCAGCTCGCCGCGGCCGCTCACCAGGAACAGATCGGCGCTGTCGGTGTCCTGCACCCGCAGGGCGACGTCCCGCTCCGTCTCCTGGTAGAGCCGCTCCCGCAGCTTGCGCGAGGTGACGAACTGGCCCTCGCGGCCGGCGAAGGGGCTGGTGTTGACGCCGAAGGTCATCCGAACCGTCGGCTCCTCCACCTTGATCGTGGGCAGGGGCTCGGGCCTGGCGGCGTCGGCGATCGTGTCGCCGATGCTGGCGTCGCCGATGCCTGCGATGGCGATGATATCGCCGGCCTGGGCGCTCTCCACCTCCTGACGCTGCAGGCCGTTGTAGACGAAGAGCTGGGTGATCTTGGCCGGGCTAATGTTGCCCTCGCGGTCGATGCGGGCCAGCGGCTGACCCTTAGTGATCGTGCCGCGGGTGAGGCGGCCGGTGATGATCTTGCCCTTGTAGTCGTCGTACACGCTGGTGGTGACGAGGAACTGGACCGGCGCATCCACATCCACCTCGGGCGGGGGGATGCGGTCGAGGATGCATTCGAAGAGCGGCTCCAGCGACTGATGCATCTTCAGCGGCGAGCGGCCGGCGTGGCCCACCAGGGCGTTGGTGTAGATGGTGCTGAACTCAGCCTGCTCGTCGGTGGCGCCGAGATCCACGAAGAGGTCGAACGTCTCGTTCACCACCCAATTGGGGCGGGCCTGGGGCCTGTCGATCTTGTTAACCACAACGATCGCGCGATGGCCGGCCTGCAAGGCCTTACGCAGCACGAACTTCGTCTGCGGCATGGGGCCGTCCACGGCGTCCACGAGCAAGAGCACGCCGTCCACCATGTTCATGACGCGCTCCACCTCGCCGCCAAAGTCGGCGTGGCCCGGCGTGTCCACGATATTGATCTTCACACCTTTGTAGGTGACGGCGGTGGTCTTCGAGAGGATAGTGATGCCCCGCTCGCGCTCGAGGGCGTTGGAGTCCAACACCCGCTCCTCGACGGCCTGGTTCTCGCGGAAGATGCGACTCTGCTTGAGCAAGGCGTCCACCAGGGTAGTCTTACCGTGGTCGACGTGGGCAATAATGGCGATGTTGCGGATATCGGTACGCTGCATAAACTCCGTGCGCCGTGAGGCGCGATCTACTTCAACAGACGATGCGCTCAGGCGGCCTTGCGGCGCGCACTGAGCGCTACTGCTACAGGGTATTTTACCACACTCCGGGCCGAACGATCAGACGCTCTGTTCGCTTAGGGCAGGTTCGGCCTGAGCGGAGTGCTCGGCGTTGAGCGGGAGGCGGATGGTGACGGTCGTGCCCTGGCCGAGGGTGCTGTCGATCGAGATCTTGCCGTTGTGACTCTCCACGATCCCATAGCAGATCGCCATGCCGAGGCCATTGCCAGTAGCCTTGGTGGTGACAAAGGGCTGGAAGATCTTATCGAGCACGTCGGGGGCGATGCCGGGGCCGTCGTCAGCGATCGTGAGCAGAGCCTGGTCGTCCTCGGCGGCGAGGGAGAGGCGGAGGGTGCCGCCGCCCTGCTCGCGGAGGGCGTCGCGGGCGTTGGTGATCAGGTTGAGCAGCACCTGGCAGATCTGGCCGGGATCGCAGAGCACCGGCGGCAACTCCTCGATCTCCTGGATGAGCTCGACCTTGTCGCGCCGCAGGTCGTGGGCCACCAGGGCGACGGTGTCGGCGATAGCGGCCTGGAGGCTGGCGAGGCGCAGCTCAGGCTCGCGGCGGCGGGCGAAGGTGAGCAGGCTGTTGGTGATGCTGGTGGCCCGCTGGGAGACGCGGGCGATCACGCCGAGGGCCTCGTCCTTGTCGTCGGGGGCGGTAGCAAGCTGGCCCAGCTGGGCGTGGCCGATCACGGCGGTGAGCATATTGTTGAACTCGTGGGCGATGCCGGCGGAGAAGGTGCCGAGGGCTGCGAGGCGGGCGCTGCGGGCCAACTCCACCTCCTGGCGATGGAGCTCCTCGGCCAGGCGGGCCCGCTCCTCGGCCAGCTCCTGGCGCCTGCGAGTCTCTGCGTTCAGGGCCACCACGGCGGCGAAGGCTCGCTGGGCGATCAGCAGGGTGAGCAGGCCGTAGACGATCAGCCAGGGATCGACGACCCAGAGGGCGGCCATGGCGGCGCCGACGGTGAAGGTGAGCAGGTGAACCCAGTTGCCCTGGCGCATATGGTCGCGATAGACGCGGAGCAGCGATTGGCCGGTGGCCAGGGCGATCATCAGGCCGACGAGGAACAGGTTGCTGAGGTAGTAGGCGCCGGCCGTGGCGAGGAAGGCCAGCATCCCTTGGGGGCCGCCGAAGGGGAGCGCGCCCGACACCTGCAGCAGCCGGTAGGCCAGATCGGCGCAGCAGTAGGCGATGAAAAAGCTCGCGGCGTTGAAGAGCGTGCGCTCCCACGGGCGCCGTTGGGCCGCGCCCACGACGGCGGTGCCGATGGCGAAGGCCCAGGCCCCGGCGACGCCGAGGATGGGCACGAACAGCATACAGAGAGCCTCGTGGACCGTGAGGCTCACCCGGTGGCCGGGCTGCAGTTCCACCATCACGGCAGCCCAACCCGCCGCCACAACGCCGAGCAGGGCGGCCAGGGCGAGCGCGGGAGCGGTGAGGACGACGTTCCAGAGCGCCGGGTAGGTGGCTGCACCGATCAGGGCCGTCACGGCCCAGACGGCGAGCAGGTAGAGTTGGGCTGCAACTGGCAAGGTACGCATAACGTCTCACCGTCGCTCGTACGATGGTAGGCCGTAGCAACGAGGCGCCGGGCGGTCGTACGACCGCCCGGCGCCTCTGGGAGACCTAAGCTGTGTTGCCGCTAATTGGCGCCTACCACCAGCCCCACGATGCTGCGTAGGAGAAGTCGGCAGCAACAAAGGCGAGGGTGGCGGCCAACGGGGCGAGGCGGGCGATGAGCTTGCGGATGCGGTCCATGAATGCCTCCCGAATATACTACTGCCGACGTACGACAGCCAATAGTATACTCGGAAGGTCCGATGATTGCTAGTAGGTTGCGAGATTGTCATCCGCTCGCGCCTAAAGGTTAAAGTCTGATTCATCATCGAATCAGAACGAGGGAGCGAAGCTTTTTCCCCGCAGGGCGCCAGCGGCCGGCCTGTTGAGCCGTACCTCGCCTGTGCTACACTATGCGGTGTGAGCTAAGCGGTTAGGAAGGTACTATGGCACGCTGGGTAACGCCTTACCCCATGGCCGTACAGACGGTGGTGGTGCTGGCGCTGCTCGGCGCGCCGTTGAGCGCGCTGGGCCAGGGGCTGGCGCCGTGGCAGCAATGGACACTCGCGGCGCTCTGTGGCGGGCTGCTCCTGGCCGCGCTCCTTGTGCCGGCGCGCCGG
>DAOUGF010000153.1:0-1704 GCA_034429295.1 Chloroflexaceae bacterium | reverse complement strand
CCAGCAGCCTGGTCGGGAGGCCGTGATGCTGGGCGACCGCCAGCCAATTCCAGACCGAGTCTCCCGGCACGACGTTGCGGTGGGCGTAGCGTCTGAAGGTACGAAGCAAGGGTCGCTCCAGGTGCTTGTAGGAGGCGTTGAGGCGCACGAGGCTGGTGCACAAACTGTGGGCGACGTCGGACATGCCGCGGAAGGCGTAGCTCGAGCGGAAGCGGCCGAGCGGCTCCTGCCAGGATTCGGCGTAGAGGTGGTCGTTCACCTCATTCCAGCTACTGACGCGAATCTCTTCCACTGCGCGATCTCATCTCCATCCAAGCGATGCACCAACTGCTTGCAAGGAGCGTTCCGCCAGGGCATAGCCAAGTATCAGCGCGGATAGCTGGTGACGACGCGCTCGCGGCGCAGCACAGCTCCAGCGGCAGTCCGGACCACGCGGGCGTTGGCCACCTCGATGCGCGCGCCTTCGACCAACTCGGGCGGCGCCAGCGTTACCGTGCGGCCATCCCCGCGCCCCCAGAGGATCAGGGTGGCCCGGCCGCCGCGAGCGGCGACAGCCACATACAGGCGCTCGCCGGTGTCGTTGAGGATCCGTAGGTCCGGACCAGGCGTGGCGACCGCGGCCTCGAGGCCGGGCCGGTCGGCGAAGGCGGCGAGCCAGCGGCTGTGGCCACGGCGCTCGATGATCGGCAGGCCCGCCGACCAGGCGGCCCGGTAGAGCAGGGTGGAGAGCGTGCAGATGCCGCCGCCGACTTCGTCAGAGACGACGGCTCCGCCCCGCACAGCGGGCCCTGGCAGGTAACCGGCGGCCGCCGAGATCTCGCCGATCGCGGCGAGGAAGGAGATGGGCCGGCCCGGCTCCACCACGGCGCCGTTCAGGCGGGAAGCGGCGAGCTCGATATTGGCGCCGCTCGCGCTCCCCGCAGGGTAGGCGATCGTCGCCGTGGCCAGGGCCTTTAGAGGCCTGCCGGGGGCGCGCTGCGACGCAGGCACCAGCTGCTCAGCCAGCCAGGCGCCGAGAGACGCGAGCCGCACCTCGTCCTCAGCGCCTTCCTGACCCGGGTGGTAGCTCAGGCGGGCGCGCTCGAAGTACTGCACCAGCAGCTGCGCACCGTCTGGCTGCAGCTCGTAGAGCTCTTCCGAGATCGGGTGGCCGAAGATCGCCACGCCGCCATGGCGCTCGAAGTGCCACCTGAATGCGCCGCCGAGGGTGTGCCCCGAGGCGGGCACATAGACACGGCCCAGCTCAAGGGGAGCCTCCGGCGCTACCCATTGGAAGGGTGGCTCGGCCAGCCTGTCGGCGACGAAGCGGGCGCCGAGCCGGGTGAGCAGCACCCCATCGCCGTGGCGCTCCATGCGGGCGAAGGTGAAGTACTGCACCGGCAGCCCGAGCTCAGGATCGATGAGCGCGTCGGTGAGGGGCGGCCCGAAGCGCTCTAGGCCGCCATTCAGGTTGAAGTAGTCTAGGAAGAGCCCATCGATCACGTGGCCGCCAATGTCGAGGGCAGGCGGGGCCGGCATGATAGACGCGGCCGTCGCCCCAGCGGGCGGGGCAGCCATCGCCGCCCCTGGCGCGAGCGCGGCGATGGTCGCTATAAGGAAGGTGAGTGCGAGGATGATGTAGCGCATCGCCGTCTCCAATTATCCGAGTTGCGCGAAGGCGCTGCCGCCGGATGTCATCACGAAGAGCAAGTTCACGAGCACACC
>DAOUGF010000152.1:0-3496 GCA_034429295.1 Chloroflexaceae bacterium | reverse complement strand
GCATCAACCGGAGCCACTGCGGAGGTTCTATGCCGCCCATCCCCCGAGATCCAAGCTTCGATAGCACCCTGGCCCTGCCACTCGACGGCTACGCCTTCATCATGAAGCGCCAGGCCCGCCTGCAGAGCGACCTGTTCGAGACCCGCCTCCTGCTCCAGAAGACGATCTGCATGAGCGGGGCTGAGGCCGCCCGCCTCTTCTACGATAACGAGCGCTTCGTGCGGAAGGGCGCCATGCCGCGCCGGATCCAGCTGACCCTGATCGGCCGCGGCGGCGTGCAGGGCCTGGACTGCGAGGCTCACCGCGCCCGCAAGCGGCTGTTCATGGCGCTAATGACGCCTGAGAGCATCGCCCGGCTGCTCGCACTCACCGCCGCCGAGTGGGGCCGCGCCCTTCCCTCCTGGGAGCAGCGGCGGAGGGTCGTGCTCTTCGATGAGCTGCAGCCGATCCTCTGCCGCGCCGCCTGCCGTTGGGCTGGGGTGCCGCTGCTGGAGGAGGAGGTCGGCAGGCGCACCGCCGAGATGGCCGCGATGATCGACGGCGCGGGCGGCATCGGCCTGCGACACTGGCGGGCCCGCCGCGCACGACGCCGCGCCGAGGCCTGGGCCCGCACCCGCATCGAGGCGATCAGGGCGGATCGGGTCCCGGCCGAGCCGGAGAGCGCCGCCGCCCGCATAGCAGCCCACCGCGACCCCCGCGGCAAGCTCCTGCCATCTCAGATCGCAGCCGTCGAGCTGCTGAACATCGTCCGGCCGATCGTCGCGGTCGCCCGCTTCATCACCTTCGCCGCGCTGGCCCTCCACGAGCACCCCGTCGAGCGCGAGCGCCTCGCCCGCGACGACGCCTATCTCGAGCAGTTCGTCCACGAAGTCAGGCGCTACTACCCCTTCTTTCCCTTCGCCGCGGCGCGCACGGCCCGCGCCTTCGAGTGGAAAGGCTACCGCTTCCCGAAGGGCCGCCGCGTGCTGCTCGACCTGTACGGCACCAACCACGACCCGCGGCTCTGGCCTGAGCCGGACGCCTTCCGCCCCGAGCGCTTCGCGGATTGGAAGGGCGATCCCTTCACCCTCATCCCACAGGGCGGCGGCGACTATTATGCAAATCACCGTTGCGCCGGCGAGCAGATCACGGTCCAACTGATGAAGCTAGCCGTGCGCCTCCTCGTCACGAAAATCGCCTACAACGTGCCGAGGCAGGATCTGCGGGTGCGGCTCTCGCGCATACCGACCCTCCCGAGCAGCCGCTTCGTGATCGAGGGCGTGCGGAGGCTCTAGGAGCACTCTCCACAGATGAGTTGCCGGTAGGGACGACGGACGACCGCCGCCCGCCAGGCCTCGTCGTTCGTCAGTCGTCGGTCGTCGCCCAACACCCCAACCCATTGCCGCACAGCTAGAGCTGGGTCACGCCAGCAGCCCCGCCCGCCGCAGCATCGTCAGCACCTCCGGCGCGTCGGGGTCGCCGCCGGCCAGAGCCTGGCGCAGCTTTTGCTCCTGTTCCGGCTTCAGCTCCGGTGGCAGCGTGGGCACGTGAGGGTCGGTTATTGCTTCGACCACCACAGGGCGGTCGGCAGCGAGGGCTTGCTCCCACCCCGGCGCCACATCCTCAGGCCGCTCCATGCGTACAGCCTGCAGGCCCATCAGTTCGGCGAAGTCGGCGTAAGGGAAGTCGAGCAGATCCTGCGAGGCGGGGAACTTCGGTTCGCCCTCCATCGCCCGCTGCTCCCATGTCACATAGTTCAGGTCGCGGTTGTTGAGCACAAGCACCACCAGCCGCGGATCGCGCCACTCCTTCCAGTACTTGGCGACGGTGATCAGCTGGTTCAGGCCGTTCATCTGCATGGCCCCGTCGCCGAGGATCGCGATCGCCAGGCGATCCGGGTAGGCGAACTTCGCGGCGGTCGCGTAGGGCAGCGCCGAGCCCATCGTCGCCAGGGTGCCAGAGAGCGAGGCGAGCATCCCGCGGCGGATCTGCAGGTAGCGGGCGTACCAGACGGTTGACGAGCCGCTGTCGCCGGCGAGGATCACATCGTCGGGCAAGCGCGGCGAGAGCTCGGCGAAGACCAGCTGCGGGTTGAGTAGCTCAGTCTGCTGGTTGGCCCAGCGCTCGGCCATCTGGCGCCACTCATCGTTCCAGCGCGCGATCTGTTCGCGCCAGGCCGAGTCTTCCTTCTGGCGCAGCAAGGGCAGCAGCGCACGGAGCGTGGCGGCGCTGTCGCCCACTAACCCCACCTCCATCGGGTAACGCAGGCTGAGCATGCGCCCCTGACGGTCGATCTGCACGCCGCGGGCCTCGCCCTCCCGGGGCAGAAACTCGCTGTAGGGAAAGCCGGAACCAATCATCAGCAGGGTGTCGCACTGCTGGAGCATACGGTTGCTCGCCAGCGTGCCGAGCCAACCGGCGCTGCCGGTGACGAAGGGCAGGTCGTCGGGCACGGCCGCCTTGCCGAGCAGCGCCTTCGCCACGCCCGCGCCCAGCCGCTCCGCCGCCTCGATCACCTCGTCGGTGGCGTGGAGCGCGCCCGCGCCCACCAGCAGCGCCACCTTGCTGCCGGCGTTCAGGACATCGGCGGCCCGCTGGAGATCCTCCTGCCGCGGCACGATCTGCGGCTCGCTGTAGCCGATGCCAGAGAAGATCGCGCCGTGCTCCTGGGGCGGCTGCTCCACCGCTTCGAGCAGCTGCACGTCGTGGGGGATGATCAGGCAGGTGACGGCGCGCTCGGCCAGCGCGATGCGGAACGCCCGATCGACGAGATGGCGGGCCTGCGTCGGCTCCACCAGCAGCTGGCAGAAGGCCCCGGCCACATCCTTGAAGAGGGTGATCAGGTCGTTCTCCTGCTGATAGCGCCCGCCGAGGGCCATGCGCGGCTGCTGCCCGACGATCGCCACCAACGGCTGATGGTCGGCGCTCGCGTCGTAGAGTCCGTTGAGCAGGTGGATGGCGCCAGGCCCCGAGGTGGCGAGGCAGACGCCCACCTCGCCGGTGTACTTGGCGTGGGCGCAGACCATGAGCGCGGCCAGTTCCTCGTGGGCCGACTGGATGAAGACCGGCTGGTTCCCAGCCCGGTTGAGCGCGGCCAGGATGCCGTTGATGCCGTCGCCCGCGTAGCCGTAGATCCGCTCCACGCCCCAGGCCCGCAGGCGCTCGAGCAGAAAATCGCTGACCGTCCTTGGCGTGCTTTGCCGCTCGGTCGCCTGGCTCATACCAAGATTCCTCCACACAGGCCAGGAGAGCCGAAGCGTTGCCTCTGGCCAGTCTTTTGCCTACTGCCCGCTCGGGAACGTATCGGGCAGCTACGCGCGCGCCCGCCTGATGGCCTTGACCAAGTCATCCTTACGCATCTTGCTCCGGCCAGAGATGTCGAGCTCGCGGGCGAGATTTTGCAGCTCGCCCACTGAGCGCTCCTGCAGCGGCGTGTTCGGGTTGCCGGTGCCCTGGGTGCGCTTGTTAGGCGTGCGGCCCTCCTCGCGACGGTGCTTGTTCACTGTGCGCGCGGCGA
>DAOUGF010000151.1:0-2348 GCA_034429295.1 Chloroflexaceae bacterium | reverse complement strand
GCTCTCGCGCCAGGCGAGGAGCACCTGCGGGAGCTTCGCCATCGGCAGGCCGGCGGCGTGCATGCGCAGCCAGAGCTCGTAATCCTCCGGGAAGGGGCCGTCGCGGTAGCCGCCGATGGCTCGCACCGCCGCGGCTCGGAACATCACCGAGGGATGGGCGAACGGAGACTCGACATAAATGTTGTTCGCGATCTCGGTAGGGGTGAGGATGCGGTTCTGCCAGCGCAGGTATTCGCGGTAGCCGGCGCGCACGAGCTGGCGGGGGAAGAGGGCGACCCGGCTGGCGACGAGGGCGAGCTCTGGGTGGGCGACGAGATAGTCGCGCTGCAGCTGGAGGCGCCGGGGGTGCATCAGATCGTCGGCGTCCATACGGGCGACGAGAGGCGCGCGGGCCGCGGCGAGCCCGTGGTTGAGGGCGGCCACCAGCCCGACGCGGCCGGGCCGAAGGAGGCGGGTCCGCGGGTCGTCGCGGGCGTAGGCGGCGACGATCGCAGGCGACTCATCCTGGGAGCCGTCGTCCACGGCGAGCAGCTCGAAGTCGGCGAGCGACTGGCGCCTGATGGAGGCGAGGCATGCCGGCAGGGTCGCCGCGGCATCGCGGAAGGGCATCAGGATGGAGATCGCGGGCTCAGCCATGGGCCTTGCTCCTGGCTCGGGGAGGGGTGTGGCGCCGATCTGTTAGAATAGCCGCAGCGAGCAGTAATGCAAGAAGGGAGACGACGATGTTACCCGAATTTCGTAATGAGCCATTCGGCGACTTTAGCAGTTCAGAGCGTCGGGCCGCCATGCAGCGAGCCCTGCGCCACGTGGCAGGCCAGTTCGGCGCCACCTATCCGCTAGTGATCAATGGCGAGCAGATCCAGACCGAGGAGAAGCTCGCCTCCATTAACCCGGCCGAGCCGAACAAGGTGGTCGGGTACGTCTGTAAGGCCGACCAGGAGCTGGCGAACCAGGCCATGAGCGCGGCGGAGGCTGCCTTCGAGAGCTGGAGGCGGACGCCGGTGGAGGCGCGGGCCCAGTTGCTGCTGCGGGCGGCGGCGATCATGCGGCGGCGCAAGGAGGAGCTGGCGGCCTGGATGGTCTACGAGGTGAGCAAGACTTGGGTCGAGGCCGATGCCGACGTTGCCGAGGCGATCGACTTCTGCGAGTACTACGCTCGCCAGGCGCTGCAGCTGCAGGGGGCGCATCACCCGCTCACGCCCTACCCCGGCGAGTTCGGTGAGATGTGCTACATCCCCTTGGGGCCGGGCCTCGCCATCCCGCCCTGGAACTTCCCGCTGGCGATCACGACTACGCTGACGGTGGCGCCGATCGTGACCGGCAACACGGTGGTGCTGAAGCCATCGCCGCGGGCGCCGGTGATCGCCGCGAAGCTGATGGCGGTGCTGGAGGAGGCGGGGCTGCCGCCCGGCGTGGTGAACTTCGTGGCCGGCGACGACGCGGTGCTCGGCGACTACCTGGTGGACCACCCGAAGGTGCGCTTCATCGGCTTCACCGGCTCGAAGGCGGTAGGGCTGCGAGTGATGAGCCGGGCCGCGGTGCGCCAGGAGGGCCAGAACTGGCTGAAGCGGGCCATCCTCGAGATGGGCGGCAAGGATGCCACGGTGGTGGACGAGACGGCGGACCTGGATGCGGCGGCCGAGGGGATCGTGGCGGGCGCCTTCGGCTTCCAAGGGCAGAAGTGTAGCGCCTGTTCGCGGGCGATCATTGTGGAGAGCGTCTACGACCAGGTGCTGCAGCGGGTGATCGAGCGGACGGCGCAGCTCAAGCTCGGCAACCCGGCGCAGCCTGAGACGAACGTGGGCGCGGTGATCGACCGGCGGGCCTTCGACCAGATCAGCGAGTATATCGCGATCGGGCAGGAGGAGGGCCGGCTGGTGGCGGGCGGCGAGGTAGTGGACCACGAACTGCTGAAGGATGGAGGCTTCTTCATCAACCCGACGATCTTCGCCGACGTGGCGCCGCGGGCGCGGATCGCCCAGGAGGAGATCTTCGGGCCGGTGCTGGCGGTGATCAAGGCGAAGGATTTCGACCATGCCCTGCAGATCGCCAACGACACCGAGTACGGGCTCACGGGGGCGCTCTACTCGCGTAGCGTGGAGCGGCTGGCGCGGGCTCGCGAGGAGTTCCACGTGGGGAACCTCTACCTGAACCGCAAGTGCACGGGCGCGCTGGTGGGGGTGCACCCGTTCGGGGGGTTCAATATGTCGGGCACCGACAGCAAGACGGGCGGGCCGGATTACTTGCGGCTGTTTACACAGCCGAAGGTGGTGGCGGAGAGGTTGTAGCGGGGCTGGCGCTTCGCGCCCCGGCTTGGTTGTCGGGGCTGGCGCCCCGTTCCCTCTGTT
>DAOUGF010000150.1:0-2175 GCA_034429295.1 Chloroflexaceae bacterium | reverse complement strand
AGCCAGCCGCCGCGCAGGCGGCGGAGCGCTACCGCCGGTCGCTACGCCATACTCGCTCGCCACTGGACGGCCACGACCTGCAGCGCCTCGGGGTGGCGCCGGGGCCGGGCCTGGGCAAGCTGCTGGCTGAACTGCGGGCTGCGACCCTCGATGGGGTCGTGACGACCCGTGCCGAGGCTGAGCGCTGGGTGAGGGCGAGGCTGAGCTAAGGAACCAGCGGTAGCAGAAGGCTCAACGGAGCGGGGCGGCCAAGACGATACACGGCACCGGCCTTTTCTAAGGAGAGAGCGATGGATGAGACGCTGCAGCTGCTCAAGGAGTTGGCCGAGGCGCCAGGGGTGCCGGGCCAGGAGGAGGCCGTGCGCCGGGTGATGCGCCGCCACCTCGAGCCCCTCGGCGAGGTATTTACAGACAATCTCGGCAGCGTGATCGGCCGCAAGGATGGCGTGGCGGATGGCCCGAAGGTGATGCTGGCAGGGCACCTCGACGAGATCGGCTTCATGGTCACTCGCATCACCGACGAGGGCTTCCTGAAGTTTCAGACCCTGGGCGGCTGGTGGGAGCAGGTGATGCTCGCCCAGCGGGTGGAGGTCTACACGCGCAATGGCCCGATCATCGGGGTGATCGGCTCAAAGCCGCCCCACATCCTTCCGCCCGAGGAGCGGTCCAAGGTCGCCGACAAGAAGGCCATGTTCATCGACATCGGCGCCGGGTCGAGGGCCGAGGCCGAAGCTTGGGGTGTGCGGCCGGGGGATGCGGTAGTGCCGGTTGGCCCCTTCGCTCAGATGCGCAACCCCGATCTGATCATGGCGAAGGCCTGGGACAATCGCTTCGGCTGCGCCCTTGCGATCGAAGTGCTGCGCCGCCTGCAGGGCCAATCCCACCCGAATAGCGTCTTCGCCGTCGGCACGGTGCAGGAGGAGGTTGGCCTGCGCGGAGCGACGACGACCACCAACATCATTCAGCCCGATATCGGCATCGCGCTCGACACAGGCATTGCCGGCGATATGCCAGGCGTGAGCGAGGATGAGGCCGCAGGTAAGCTGGGCGGCGGCCCGGTGATGCTGCTCTACGACGGCTCGATGATCGCACACACCGGCCTGCGCAACCTGCTGATCGATGTCGCCGAGGCTGAGAACCTGCCGCTGCAGTTCGACAAGATGCCCGGCGGCGGCACCGACGGCGGGCGCATGCATATTTTCGGCGCCGGCGTGCCCACGATCGTGCTCGGCGTGGCGGTGCGCTACATCCATACCCACACGGCGATCATGCATCGGCGCGACTTCGATCAGGCCGCGCAGCTGCTGGTGGCGCTGCTGAAGCGGCTCGACGCAGAGACCGTAGCGCAGCTGAAGAGCTAGTGCCCGTACAGCGAGAGCCTCACAAGGCCAGAGCGCCAAGCGACATGGCCAAAAAGGCCGCCTGAAATTGCGCTAATCGAGAGCCAGGAGCTGAAGCAGGCACCCTTGATGCCTGGGCTCCTGGCTCTCGGCGCTGCTACTCCTTCCCAACGCCCAAATCGACGATCCGCTCCGCGTAGGACGCGACGAAGGCGCGGTCGTGGGCGACGACGATCACGGTGCCCTCAAAGGCAGCGAGGGCCTGCTCGAAATGCTCGCGGGCCTCGATATCGAGGTGGTTCAGCGGCTCGTCGAGCAGCAGCAGATTGCAGCCCTGGAGCACGAGGAGCGCCAGCTGGAGCCGCGAGCGCTCGCCGAGCGAGCAGGCGCCGACTGGCTGGAACACGCTGTCGCCGGCGAAGAGGAAGAAGTGCAGGAAGCTGCGGGCCTCGGTCTCGCTCATGGGCCTGGCCTGCAGCACATGGTCGAGCACGCTCCGCTCCAGATCGAGCAGCTCGTGCTCCTGCGATAGCACACCGAGCCGTACGTTGGCGCCCAGGCGCACCCTGCCTGCGGCCGGCTGGAGCTCGCCCGCGATCAGCCGCAACAGGGTGCTCTTGCCGGAGCCGTTAGGCCCCACCAACGCCACACGCTCGCCATACCAGAGCTGCAGATCGAGCCCACCGAAGAGCTCGCGGCCACCAGGGTAGGCGAAGTGGAGATCCTCCACGTTCAGCACGGCCCGGCCGCCCGGCGGCGGTTCACCGAAGTCGAGCTTCAAACCCCAGCGCTGGCGAGGCTTCTCGACGCGCTCGTCGGAGGCCAGGTAGCGCTC
>DAOUGF010000149.1:0-3938 GCA_034429295.1 Chloroflexaceae bacterium | reverse complement strand
GCAGATGGTATTGCCCGTGCTCTCCCTCAGCGGCTCGATGATCGCAGTGGTGATGCGCATGACTCGCTCGTCGATGCTCGAAGTCCTGGGGCAGGACTATATTCGCACCGCCTACGCCAAGGGCCTGCGCGAGCGGCTAGTAATGGGTCGCCACGCCCTCAAGAACTCGCTGATCCCTGTGATCACGGTGATCGGCTTGCAGATCGGCGGCCTGCTGAGCGGCGCAGTGGTGATCGAGCAGATCTTCGGCCTGCCGGGCATTGGCTGGATGCTGCTCAATGCCATCTCGCAGCGGGATTATCCGCTGGTTCAAGGGGTTGTCCTCTTCATCGCCTTCACCTTCGTGACGGTCAACCTGCTGGTCGATCTACTCTACGCCTACGTCGACCCCCGGATCCGCTATGTCTGAGGAGAAAGGCAGGAGCATGGCGGTGCCTCAGCAGGCAAGCAAGCCTCTGACTCTGGTACGGGGCGCGCGTAGCAGGGCGCGGCCGTGGCAGCTAGAGAGCCTGATCCGGCTCTTTCAGCACCGTCTCGGCCTGATCGGCGGTGGCCTGATCGTGGTGCTGGTGCTGATGGCGGTGGCGGCGCCGTTGCTCGCGCCCTACGACCCGATCGATCAGATCGCCCAGCCCTTCCAGGCCCCCGGCGGCGACCACCTGCTCGGCACCGACCGCTTCGGCCGCGATATCTGGAGCCGGCTCGTCTTCGGCTCGCAAACCTCGCTGCAGGTGGGCGTGATCTCGGTCAGCATCGCGCTGCTGATAGGCGGCTCGATCGGCCTGATCTCGGGATACTACGGTGGCTGGTTCGACAGCATCGTGCAGCGCCTGATCGACATCATGCTCGCCTTCCCCGGCCTGATCCTGATCATCGCCATCGCCAGCGTGCTCGGGCCAAGCCTGCAGAACGCGATGTTTGCAATCGGTATTACGGCGTCACCATCATTCGCCCGGCTTGTGCGGGGCTCCACGCTGACGATCAAGCAGCGGCAGTATATCGAGGCTGCCCAGGCGATCGGCGCGCGGGCGCCGCGGATCATGCTCTATGGCATCCTGCCCAACATTGCCGCACCGGTGATCGTGCAGACCACTCTGGCCTTCTCCGGGGCCATCCTCGCTGAGGCCTCGCTCTCCTTCCTCGGCCTGGGCACGCAGCCACCCGATCCGGCCTGGGGGACGATGCTGGGCGAAGGCCGCCAGTTCATGTCGCTTGCCCCATGGGTGGCCTTCTACCCAGGGCTCGCCATCGCTCTCTCCGTGCTGGGCTTTAACCTCCTCGGCGACGCCCTGCGCGATACGCTCGACCCGAGCTTGCGTAGCGCCTAGCCGCCTCATGCGCGCGGTGTCGCGCGCCGGGTGTATGTCACCGGATCTCACTAACCCCATCGCTGTGCTCTACAGCGAACGCTCACGCCAGGAGCTCATCGCTCAGGCGCGGGCTGCCGGAGCCACCTACGAGTTTACGGACGCGCGGGGCGCGCGGCGGGAGTGGCTGCGAGGCGAGTACGCCTACCTCGCCGTCA
This sequence comes from Chloroflexaceae bacterium, assembly GCA_034429295.1. Taxonomy (GTDB): domain Bacteria; phylum Chloroflexota; class Chloroflexia; order Chloroflexales; family Chloroflexaceae; genus OHK40. The sequence goes on along the minus strand of DAOUGF010000149.1, from coordinate 2,413 downwards.
ATGCGCTGTCAAGCCTGTTGCATCGCTTCGCGCTCAAGCACAGCGTGATCGACGAGGCCCAGGCTTGCGCCGGCCTCGACAGCTACACCGGCCTGTGCATCGCCAACGCTGCCGCTCTCGAGCCGGCCACCTGCGCAGCGGTCGCCCGCTGGCTGGAGGGCGATGGGCGCTTCCTCCTCGTCGCCGGCCCCACCAATCTCGACCCTGCCCTGCTTGGGCTGGCCCACGCGACGCCGCGAGCCGCCGAGGGCTATACCGGCTGGCAGTGGACGGAGAGTTCGCCCTTCGGCGAGCGCGACGCCTGGGAGGATCTCTACGTTACGAGCTACAAGGGCTACGGCTACATGGAGGCAGCACCGCTGCCCGCCAGCCGGGTGCTAGCCGAGCTCGTCGAGCTTTACGGCGACCTCAGCTCGGCGGCGACCGCCGGTCGCCGCTATCTCGGGCCGGCCGTGGTGCTCGGCGAGCGCACGCTCTTCATTGCCAATGGGCTCTTCGAGTACCTCGGCGGCGTCATGCAGGCCCACATCAACGTTGAGGAGGTGCGCCGCTGGTCGAACCCCACCCACTGGGGCGACACCCTGGCCTATTTTGTGCGAGAGCTGCTGCGGCTTACGCCGGCCCGCGGTCTCTGGCAGGTCACCCTACCCCCCTTCGGCTCCTACGACGGGGTGCTGCAGCTGCGGCACGACGCCGACCATAACCCCGACGAGAGCATCGATCTCTCCATGCTCGAGTACGAGCTACAGACGGCCACGCCGGCCACCCACTACATCATGGACCCGGCGATCATCAAGACCCGCTGTACACCTATGGGAGCGAAGATCTGGGTTGAGGCGACTGCCGGCCATAACTTTATCGAGGCTGCTCAGCACAACGACAGCGTCGAGGGCGACCCGCCCCGCTGGATCGTCGGCGATGGCCTCGCCACGCACCTGCGGGAGTCCGACCTGAACCTCGGCCTTGACAGCAAAACGGCTGGGCGCCATATGGGCTTTCTCGTCTACCCAGAGACGATCGACGCGATGGACTATCTCTACGCCGAGCGTCCCGACCTGCTCGGTCTCTGCACCTTCAGCCTCTATGACGTGATCGAGTATGGCCGCCGCGACCCTGACGTGCGCGTGGGCGGCAAGGCGATCAGCTACTCCACCTATGATCACGCCAACCCCGCGGTGCCGGCCGCGATTTCCGGCTACTGGTTCCCCTACCACGTGGTCGTCAGCACCGCCGATCGCCACGCGCAGCTGCGCGGTTGGGACGTGACCCACGATACCGACTGCGACTATGCCCGCATCGAGGAGCTCTTCGCCGGGCGCAACAGCAAGGATCCCAGGCGCCCCTCCCGGCTCGAGAACGGCGTGTTCACAATCCAGTACGAGGTGCAGCTCGCCCGCAACCCCTTCGAGAACGAGGGCCGCGGCCATCTGCCCTGGCTACGCTACGCGATCAGTCACGCGGAGCGCTGCAACTTCTGGCTCGCCACCAAGCGCATGCTCTACGAGCGCATGAGCGACTACCAGGATCTTGTCTTCCGCCCGCTCGACGACCGCTCGTTCACGATCCACAACCCTACGGCGCGCACCATCGAAGGGATGATGGCCCGCTTCGCGCAGCCGGTGAGCCGCGTGAGCGATGGGAGCAGCCTCTATCCCCACATCGTTGGTGGGCAATTCGTCACACTTCCACCGCTGCCCCCTGGCGCAACCTCCACGCTCCGGGCGGAGCCCGCCGACAGGCCGGCGCCCCTCATCAGCCAGCCAAACAGCAACTTGCTCGCGATCCGCGAGGCGCGCTGCAAGCTCGACGGTTCGGCTCTGCAAGTTCGTGGCGTGGCGCTACGCAAGAGCCACCTTGTGGTGAGCGGCCTCGCCCCTGAGCAGCGCTACATCGCCGAGGTGACCGACGCCCGCGGCACGATCCGCCAACGGCTCACGAGCCGCGCGGATGGCCGGCTCGCCGTGCCAATCCTCGGGCAGGCCGACAATCTGATCCCGTTCCGCGTGGCGCTGCACGGAGCGGGCTGAGCCTTGCCCTGCCGTCCTGTGTGAAGGAGCAACCTGTGATCGATCTGCGAAGCGATACCGTCACTCTGCCATCAGCCGAGATGCGCGCGGCGATGGCCATAGCAGAGGTGGGCGATGACGTCTACGGTGAGGACCCGAGCATCAACCGGCTCGAGGAGTTGGCGGCGCAGCGGGTGGGCAAGGCCGCGGCGATGTTCGTGCCAACTGGCACCATGGGCAATCTCTGCGCGCACATGGCCCACACCCGGCCTGGCCAGGAGCTGATCTGTGGGGCATTGTGCCACACGTTCCTCGCGGAGGCGGGAGGCGCTGCGCGGCTGGCAGGGCTCTCCATTCGCACGATTCCGCAGGCTCGGGCCGAGCTCGACCCAGCCATGGTGGAGGCT
>DAOUGF010000148.1:0-6927 GCA_034429295.1 Chloroflexaceae bacterium | reverse complement strand
TACGGCGGCCGCGTCTTTCCGATCCCCCCCAAGGCGGAATCGGTCCTCGGCCATAAGGCGTTCCCGAGCGTGCTGGAGGTCCCCGAGCCGATCGATATGGCCGTAATCGTGATCCCGCCCCAGCACGTGCTCGCCGTGGCCGACGAGTGCGGTCGCAAGGGCGTGAAGGGCCTGGTAGTGATCACCGCCGGCTTCAAGGAGGTGGGCGGCGAGGGCCGCGAGCTCGAGCGGCAGCTGCTGGCGATCGTGGAGCAGTACGGCATGCGCATGGTCGGCCCTAACTGCCTCGGCGTGATCGACACGGTGAGCCGGCTCAACGCCTCCTTCGCCGCGCTCATGCCCGAGCCTGGCGAGATCGCCTTTATGTCGCAGTCGGGCGCGATGTGCACCGCCATCCTCGACTGGAGCAAGCCCCAGGGCATCGGCTTCTCGCGCTTCGTCTCCCTCGGCAACAAGGCCGACGTGGACGAGGTGGCGCTGCTGCGGGCCTGGAACGACGATCCCCACAGCAAGGTGATCCTCGCCTACCTGGAGGGCATCACCGATGGCCCCGGCTTCGTCGCCGCCGCCCGCGAGGTAACGCGCAACACGCCCGTGGTCGCGATCAAGAGCGGCACCACCGCCGCCGGCACTCGCGCCGCCTCGTCCCACACCGGCTCGCTGGCCGGCTCCGAGGCGGCCTACACCGCGGCCTTCAACCAGTCGGGCATCCTGCGCGCCCACACGATGAACGAGCTCTTCGATCTGGCGCTGCTCTTCGCCTACCAGCCGCTGATCAAGGGCAACCGCCTCGCGATCGTCACCAACGCCGGCGGCCCCGGCATCATCACCACCGACGCCGTCGAGCGCAGCGGTATGGTGATGGCCCAGTTCACCGCCGAGACCCACGAGCGCCTCCAGCGGGAACTGCCGCCTACCGCCAATATCTTCAACCCGATCGATATCATCGGCGACGCCCGCAGCGACCGCTACCGCATCGGTCTCGACGCCGCCCTCAAAGACCCGAACGTGGACGGCGTGATCGTGCTGCTCACCCCCCAGGCCCAGACCGATCTGATCGAGACGGTGGAGGTGATCGCCGAGCTCGCTGCCCAGCACGACAAGCCCGTCGTCACCAGCTTCATGGGCGGCCACAGCATCGGCCCTGCCGAGCGGCTGCTCACCAAGTACCGCATCCCGAACTACACCTTCCCCGAGCGGGCCGTGCAGTCGCTGGCCGCCGCCTACCGCCACTATCTCCGCACCCAGCGCCCCGAGCCCACCTACCGCAGCTTCGACGTGGACAAGGAGCGGGTGCGGAAGCTGTTCGAGGAGGTGCGCGCCTCCGGTCGTGTGGAGCTCGGCGAGATCGAAGCCCGCGAGGTGATGGAGGCCTACGGTATGCGCCTCCCCCAGAGCCGCCTCGCCCGCTCGCCCGACGAGGCCGCTCAGATCGCCGCCGAGATCGGCTACCCGGTCGTGATGAAGATTTCCAGCCCGGATATCCTCCACAAGAGCGATATCGGCGGCGTGAAGGTCGGCATCGCCGATGCCGCCAGCGCCCGCGACACCTACGAGCTGATCGAGTACCGGGCCCGCAAGTACAGCCCCGACGCCCGCATTTGGGGTGTGCTGGTGCAGGAGATGGTGCGCAAGGGCCGCGAGTTGCTGGTGGGGGTCAATCGCGACCCGCAGTTCGGCCCGCTCGTAGCCGTCGGCATGGGCGGCATCTACGTGGAGGTGCTGAAGGACGTGGCCTTCCGCCTGGCGCCGATCAGCGTGGAGGAGGTGCGCGAGCAACTCCGCTCGATCCGCACCTTCCCGCTGCTGCGAGGCGTGCGCGGCGAGCCCCAGGCCGATATCGCTGCCGTCGAGGAGACGGTGCTGCGGGTCAGTCAGCTCGTCACCGACTTCCCCGAGATCGTCGAGATGGATATCAACCCCCTCGTGGCCCATAACGACGGCGAGGGCGCGGTCGTGCTGGATGCGCGGATTATCTTGAGGTAAACGGAGGCTGAGCATGGCAACGCTGTATGTCGCATCTACGGAGACTTTCGTCGGCAAGAGCGCTGTCTGTATCGGCCTGCTCAGGCGCATGCAGCGCGACGGCTTCAGCATCGGCTATATGAAGCCGGTGAGCGTTTCGGTGGCCCACACCTCCGACGCTGTCCTCGACGAGGACGCCGCCTTCATCCGCAGCACGATCGGCCTGGAGGCCAGCCTCGAGCAAATTGCCCCCGTGCTGATAACCCCTGGCGTCGTCGAGTCGATCCTGCGAGGCCAGACCACCAGCTACAGCAGGACGCTCATGGAGGCCTATCTCGCCGTCAGCCGCGACAAGGATATCGTGGTGCTCGAAGGTACCAACACCTGGTCCGAGGGCGCCCTGGTTGATCTTTCCGCCGATCAGGTGACGGATATGCTGCAGGCGCCCGGCCTGCTGATCTCCCGCTACACCTCGACGCTCAGCGTCGATACCATCCTCTCGGTGCAGCGCTACGTGGGCGATAGGCTGCTCGGCGTGCTGATCAACCAAGTGGAGGAGCCGCAGATCGACTTCGTGCAGAGCCGGGTGGTGCCCTTCTTGGAGGGGCGCAACATCCCGGTGTTCGGCGTGCTCCCCCGCGACGCGACCCTGGCCGGGATCAGCGTGCAGGAGCTGCTCGAGCACCTCGGCGGCCAGCTGATCGGCAGGCGCGAGTGGTGCGACCGCATGGTCGAGGGGCTGATGATCGGCGCCATGGGCGCTGAGACCAGCCTTTCCTTCTTCCGCCGCCGCGCGAACAAGGCTGTGGTCACCGGCGGCGACCGCAGCGACCTGCAGCTCGCCGCCCTCGAGACGAGCACCAGCGTCCTGGTGCTCACCGGCAACATCAGGCCGTCGCCCCAGGTGATCGACCGCGCCGAGGATCGGGAGGTGCCGATCATCCTCGTGCCCGACGATACCCTCACCACCGTGGATCGCGCCGAGCGGCTCTTCGGGCGGGTGCGCTTCTACCAGACGGCCAAGCTCCAGCGCTTCACCGACCTGATGGACGCCAACTTCGATTACACGCGGCTCTACGAGGCGCTCGGCCTGGAGCGGTAGTGTCCGTACAGCTTTCCACAAGTGAGTTGCTGGTAGGGACGACCGACGACCGCCTGCAGCCTGCCGACCGTGGTCTGTCGTCGGTCGTCGCCCTTCCCCCAACCCACTTCCGAACAGCCACTAGACTATAGGTCTGCTGCTTCGGGAGCCTGGCGCGCCGGCGCCAAGGCAACGAGAGAGCACATGGAGAGTATGGAACCAGAGCAGATCGGCCCGCTCATCTTCGTCGAAAATCCCGAATATCCCTATCCCTTCGCAGTGGCGACGCCGCCCCGCTTCTGGATGGAGGAGACCACGGGGCAGCTCGCCGCGGCGATCGAGGTCTATATGCGCGGCGAGCCGCTGAGCGACGAGCAACTCGAGCTGATCAAGCTCTACCTGCGCCAGTACGTGGAGCGGGCCGTGATCGCCCAGGATGCCAACCGGGGTAAGCTGCTCGAGCGGATCGCGCGCCTCAAGCGGGTGGAGGATGTGGAGCGCCTCGCCGACGCGCTCTCCGATGCCGGCATCGAGCCGTTTTAGCGCCCGTAGCCTGTAGTCGGAAGTTCGAGCGGGGCGGTCGGGAGTACAGACTACGGGCTACAGACTAGGATGCTCTACAAGCAGCTGCTGCGGCCGATCCTCTTCCGCCTGCGCCACGGCGACGCCGAGGGCGCCCACGAGCGCACCATCGCGCTCCTGGCGGTGGTGAGCCGCTCCCGGGCGCTGCTGGGCGCCCTGCGCCGCGCCCTCGCCTACGAGCATCCGACCCTGGCCCGCACGCTGTTCGGCCTGCGCTTCCCCAACCCGATCGGCTTGGCCGCCGGGATGGACAAGGACGGCCTCGCCCTTCCGGCTTGGGCTGCCCTCGGCTTCGGCTTCGTGGAGGTCGGCACCGTGACGTGGCACGCTCAGCCAGGCAACCCGCGGCCGCGCCTCTTCCGCCTGCCTGAGCATGGGGCGATCATCAACCGCATGGGCTTCAACAACGCCGGCGCCGCCGCCCTCGCCGCCCGCCTCGCTGAGGCGCCCCCCCTGCCCGTGCCCCTCGGCGTCAGTATCGGCAAGTCGAAGATCACGCCGCTCGAGCGGGCGATCGAGGATTACACGGCCTCCTTTCGCGCCCTCTTCGACTATGCCGGCTACTTCGCGGTGAATGTCAGCTCGCCGAACACGCCCGGCCTGCGGGCGCTGCAAGATCGGGCGCAGCTCAGCGACCTCCTCGCCGCCCTCAGGCGCGAGAACGAGTTGCTGGCCGGCGAGCGGGGCGGGCGCACGCGCCCCATCCTGGTGAAGATCGCGCCCGACCTCGGCGCGCAGGCGCTCTGCGAGCTGCTCGAAGTCTGCGCCGAGCACGGGGTCAGCGGGCTCATCGCCACGAACACTACTCTGGGCCGCGCCGGCCTCAGTGGGGCGAGCCCCGCGCTTGTTGCCGAAGCCGGCGGCCTCAGCGGGCGCCCGCTCGCGCCGATCGCCTTGGCCGTCGTGCGCTTCGTGGCCCGCGAGACGGGCGGTCGGCTGCCGATCATCGGCGTGGGTGGCATCGCCACACCCGACGACGCCCGCCGCATGCTCGACGCCGGGGCCTCGCTGCTCCAGCTCTACACCGGGCTCATCTACGAGGGGCCTCGCCTTCCGAGGCGTCTCAACCGCGCCATCGCCCGCAGAGGCTAAGTCATGGTCGTACGAAGGCAGTCTTGACTGCGAGGGGCATATGGACGGACCAGGCTTTCTTGGCACCGAGGCGTCGCTAGCGGCGGACATCGCGCTGGTTGGGAGTATTATCGTGGCTCTGCTCTTCACCGTGGGGGCCTGGCTGGCGCTGCGGCAGCGCTACGAGGCCCATCGCTGGGTACAGACCGCCGGCGCCGTTATCAATGCGCTGCTCGTCCTCGGGATCATGATCCCCGCCCTGCTCTCGGTGGACCCCGCCGAGAATGTTGACCTGCCGCCGTCGGCTTTCCTCTACATGAGCGGCCACGAAGTGGTGGGCGCGATCGCCTTGCTCTTCGGTCTCTTCGTGGTGCTGCGGGGCAACAATCTGGTGCCCGAGCGCCTGAAGTTCCGCAACTACAAGCCCTACATGCGCTGGGCCTACGGCCTCTATATAGCGGCCACCCTGATCGGGATCGTCGTCTATCTGGTACTCTACACGCGATGAGAACAACCAATACCATCACCGCCGCAGAGCGGGTGCTCGCTGCCCTCGACGTTCCCGATCTTGCCTCGGCCCTGGCCCTGGTGGAGACGCTGCAGCCCCACGTGGGCGGCTTCAAGGTGGGGCTGGAGCTCTGCACAGCCGCCGGCGTGCCTCAAGTAGTCTCGGCGGTGGCCGCCGCCGGAGGCGCTGTCTTCCTCGATCTGAAGCTCCACGACATCCCTAACACCGTGGCCGGCGCGGTTCGCTCCGTCTGCGCCCTTGGCCCCGCCGTGCGCATGCTCACCCTCCACACCCAAGGCGGCGCGGCGATGCTGCGTGCCGCCGTCGAGGCCGCCGCGGCCTTCCCGTCCCGCCCCCTGCTCCTCGGCGTCACCGTGCTCACCAGCATGGACCAGGCGACCCTGAACGACGACTTGGGGGTGCCGGCCCGGCTGGAGGAGCACGTCGTCCACCTGGCCCGCCTGGCGCAGCGCTGTGGGCTCGACGGGGTGGTAGCCTCGCCCCACGAGGCGGCCGCCATCAGGCGAGCCTGCGGCGATGAGTTGCTGATCGTCACGCCCGGCGTGCGCCCCGCCGCGGCTGCCGCGAATGACCAGCGCCGCGTACTCACGCCCGCCGAGGCGGTGCGCGCCGGTGCCAACTACCTGGTGATCGGGCGGCCTATCACAGCGGCCGGCGATCCCGCAGAAGCTGCAGCCGCCATCGTAGCCGAGCTCGAGGCGGCAGGATAGGGCCGCCGCCCGGCTGCCCGGCGGCCGTCAGAGCATGCGAAGAAGAAAGGCTTCACGCACCGTATGAGCGATACCGATGTGCTGGCGACGCTGGCGGCCGTGGGCGCCCTGATCTCGGGCGACCACCTGGTCTACACCTCTGGCCGCCACGGCAGCAGCTACGTGAATAAGGACGCCCTCTATCCCCACACGGTGGCCACGAGCGCGGTCTGCGCCCGCATCGCCGAGCGCTTTGCCGATGCGGGTGTGGAGGTGGTGGCTGGTCCCACGGTCGGGGGGGTGATCCTGGCCCAGTGGACGGCCCACCACCTGAGCGCGCTCGCCGGGGGCGAGGTGCTCGCTGTCTACGCCGAGGAGGAGCAGATCGATGAGCGGCGCAGGCGCGTCTTCCGCCGCGGCTACGACGCGCTGCTGGCCGGGCGGCGGGTGCTAGTGGTGGAAGACATCCTGACCACCGGCGGGTCGGCTCGGATGGTGGTCGAGGCCGTGGCCGCGGCCGGCGGCGATGTGGTGGGGGTTGGCGCAATCTGCAACCGCGGCGGCGTGACCGCGGAGGTGCTCGGCGCCCCGCTGCTGTTCGCTTTGGCTGAGCTGCCCCTCGAGAGCTTCGCGCCCGAGGAGTGCCCCCTCTGCCGGGCAGGCGTCCCGATCAACACCCGCGTCGGCAAGGGGGCTGCCTTCCTCAGGGGCCAGGGGTAGGCCCAGAAAGAGGACACGGCTGCCATCGCGGCAGCCGTGAGGGGAGATAGGGGGTGTAGGAGGGCGGCGGGGGGGAGCTTCAAGCTGGTTGAAGGCCGCGATGACCGCCGCTGTCATCGCATGGGACGTGCTTGTTGCCTCACGGTATAGCAAGGGATGTGCCAGTACGCCCGCGCTGGCGCCCGCTTCCTGCCGCGCCGCGCCCCGCTAAAACTGTGCTATCCTAGTGCGCCGCGGGCCCTGTCCGCCCGCCCCTTGGGGCCACGACTATGCGCGTCGCGATCGTTCAC
>DAOUGF010000147.1:0-17110 GCA_034429295.1 Chloroflexaceae bacterium | reverse complement strand
CGCCGCCGAGCAGCGCGGCCAGCCGCTCGCGGCTGTGCGGGCGCCGCGTGACGGCCAGGTAGGCCAGTAGCGCCATGGCGGCCCGCCGGGCGAAGACCAGCGGTTCACCGCCGCGCCGCACCTGCGGAAAGCCGAGCAGTTCGATCTCGAGGGCGGGCCTGAGCTCGCCGCCGAGCAGCCTCGGCGCCGGCCGCGCTGCGCCGCGCCCGGCCGGCAGATAGTTCGCTTGTCGCTGGATCATGGCGTATGCTCCACTGCAAATGAGCCTGCCTGAGCCGTGGTGACCTTGCACAGCTCAGCGCCGAAGAACAGCATCTGGCAGATGATGTTCATCCAGAACATGATCACGAGCAGCCCCCCGAGCGCGCCGTACGCGCTCCGGTTGCCGCTGAAGAAAAGGCCGTAGAGCGCCAGGAGCTCGCTGGCGACGCGCCAGCCGGCCGTGCAGAGCAGCGCCGCAGGCAAGACATCGCGCCAGCGCAGCGGAACCGGCGGCAGGTACTTGAGCAAGAGCCCGAAGGCGGTGGCCCCCATCGCCAGCGGCAGCAGCATCGTAACCAGCCACCCCCCGAAGCCGCTGAACAGCCCGCTGAAAATGGGCAGCGCGCCCACCAGCGCATCCAGCCAGCGAAACACGGCGATCAGCGCAAGCGCCAGCGTCAGGAGCCCGCCCAGCGAGAGGACCATCACAAACGCGATCGCCTGCTCGCGCAGGCTCGTTCGCAGCACCGTCCAAGCCGAGCCGGAGACGAGCGGCGGCGTGTGCCTCCAGATCGCGCGAAAGCTTAGCCGCAGCTGGCGAAACAGCCCCGAGGAGGTGAGCAAGAGCGTGATCAGGCCGATGATCGTCGCGATGACCGACTGCTGCTCGAACGACGCGAGCAGTTGCTCGATCGTCATTCGGAGTTCGGCCCCGAAGCGCACGTCGATGACCTGCAGCAGCTGCTGCTGCGCCTCCGCGAACAGCTCCGAGAAGCGCAGCAGCAAGCCGAACGACGACAGCAGCAGCAAGAGCAGCGGGATCAGCGAGAGCAGCGCGTAGTACACCATCGCCCCGGCAAGGAAGCGCGCGTGGTCGTGCTCGTACTCGCGCCAGGCCGCCCGCAGCAGGGCCAGGAAGCCTCGCCCACGCCGCACGGCCTGCGCCAGCACCCCTGGCGATGGCCCGCCCCCTTGCCCCGCGTTCATCGAACCGTTGCGCCTTCACCCGCCTCACAGCGCCGCCTGCACAAGCCCCGCGACCTGCGGGAAGTAGCCCGGCCCCAGCGGGATGTTCAGCAGGAACCACACTGCGAGCAGCACCAGCCACGCGATCAGGATCGCCGCCGTGTATGGCAGCATCAGCGAGATGATCGTCCCGATGCCTGCGTCCTTCTGATAGCGCTGCGCGACCGTCAGGATGAACGGCAGGTACACCATCAGCGGCGTGATCGGGTTCACCGGCGAGTCGCCGATCCGGTAGGCCGCCAGCACCGACTCCGGCGCAACGCCCAGCCGGATGAACAGCGGCACGAAGATCGGCGCGAAGATCGCCCACTTCGGCACCGAGCCGGGCATGATGAAGTCGAGCAGCACGATCACCGCCGTCATCAGCAGCAGCAGCGGCAGCGCGCCGATGTTCGCCTGCTGCAGCCATCCCGCCAGCGTCACGGCGATCACGGTGGGCATATTGCTGTAGTTGAAGAAGGCGATGAACTGGCTGATCATCAGCAGCATGAACACCATGCCCGCCAGGCCCGCGAAGGTCTTGGTGACGGCCTTGATCACATCAGCGCTGCTCTTGATCGTCCCCACCGTCCGCCCGAAGGCGATGCCGGAGACCAGGAAGAACAGTGTGATGATGAACAGCAAGCTGTCCATCAGCGGCGAGTTGCCGGCCGCCTGCCCCGCCGGCCGGCGCAGCGGCGCGCCGGGGATCAGCGTCATGAGCAGGATCAGGGCGAGCACGGCGAGGAAGCCGTACAGCGCGTTGCGCAGCCCGCGCGCCTCCAGTTCCGGCGCGATCTCCTGCGCGCCACCCGCCGCCACACTCCCGTCGCCCTTCGCCGGGTCCCAGGCGCCGAGCCGCGGCGCGATGATCCGGTTGGTCACGAGCGTCGCGACGATCGCCATGATCAGCGCGGAGCCGGCGTTCCAGAAGAGGTTCGCGCCCAACGTGATCGGCTGGCCGCCGGCCAGAGCGATCGACTCGTTGGTGATCTCGGTCAGCATCGCGTCGATGGGCGCCGGCACCACATTGACCGTAAAGATCGCGGCCACGCCGGCGTAGGCCGCCGCCAGCCCGACCAGCGGGTGTTTCCCGATACTGGCGAAGGCCGCCGCCGCCAGCGGGATCAGGATCAGGTAGCCCGCGTCCGACGCGATCGACGACAGCACGCCGACCACGATGATGATGAACGTGAGTGCCCCCGCCGGCGCGACCCGCACTAGCTTGCGGATGAGGGCGTTCATCAGGCCGGCCTCCTCGGCCACCCCCGCGCCCAGCAGGGCGATGAAGGTCACGCCGATCACGGCGAAGCCCGAGAAGTTGGGCAGGAACGTTGTGAAGATGTGGCGGAGGCCCTCGACCGTCAGTAGGCTGCGGATGGGGATCGTCTGCTCCTGGATGATGAAGTCCGGCAGCTCCAGCACCTCACTCGTGTCCGGGTTGTAGGGCACCACCGAGCCGCCGAGGGCGTCGCGCAGCTCGACCAGCTGCCCTATCGGCACCGGCACGGCGACCTCATCAGTGACGCTGATGTTCAGCAGGAACAGGATGTGGGAGAGGATGATCACCCCGACGATCAGGTACAGGAACATGAGCACAGGGTGGGGCACCTTGTTCCCGACCCGCTCGATGAGGTCGAAGAACCCTCCCCGCTGCTGCGTCGCCGGCGCGGTTTGTGTCGCCATGGGCTATCTCCTCTTAGCGCTACCCCACCCAGTCCACTGCAGCGCCCACAGCCGCCTGCGCAGGCCGCTCGCCGGCCTGCCGTTCCCCTGGCCCTGCTTGTTCTACATCGCTCCACAGCTCGGCGAGCTTGATGCACAGCTCGGTGGCGCGGGCCATGTCCTGAAGGCTGACCCACTCCAGCGGGCCGTGGATCTCTTGCATGCCGGTGAAGAGGTTTGGCGTCGGCACGCCGAACTCGGTCAGGCGCGAACCGTCGGTGCCACCGCGGACGGGCACCGAGAACGGTTCGACGCCGATCTGCCGGCAGGCCTCGCGCGCCAACTCCACCGGACGCATGTCGTGCTCCAGCCAGTAGCGCATGTTGCGATACTGCTGGGTGATCGTGCAGCTGATCTGGGCGCGCGGCTCGGTGGCCTGGATGGCGGCGCAGACCTGCTGGATCAGCTCGCCTTGGGCCCGCAAGCCCTCCTTCTCAAAGTCCCGCAGGATGAACTGCAGCTCGACCGCGGCCGCGCTCCCGCTCAGCTGGTGGATGTGGATAAACCCCTCGCGCCCATCGGTGGTCTCGGGCGTCAGCGTGACGTGGGGCAGCGTGTCGATGATCTTCGCCGCCAGGTGCAGCGCGTTTACCAGCTTGCCCTTTGCCCAGCCGGGGTGGATCGCGACGCCCTCGACCCGCACCAGCGCCGCGTCGGCCGAGAAGGTCTCGTACACGATCTCGCCAAGGTGCGCGCCGTCCAGCGTGTAGCCGAAGGCCGCGTTCAGGTCGCCGGGCAGGTTTGGATGGACGCCGCGGCCGATCTCCTCGTCCGGCGTGAAGCAGATGCGCAGCTCGCCGTGGGGGATGTCGCGGTTGCCCAGCAGGTGCCGCGCCGCAGTCATGATGATCGCCACGCCGGCCTTGTCGTCCGCGCCCAGCAGCGTTGTGCCGCTCGCGGTGATGATGTCGTCGCCCACCTTCGACGCGAGGTACGGCAAGGCTGCGGGCGACAGCACCATCTGCGGGTCGTCGGGCAAGACGATCTCGCCGCCCTGGTAGTTGCGGTGGAGGATCGGCTTCACACCGGCCCCGCTGAACTGTGGGGCCGTATCCACATGCGCCAGCAGGGCGATCGTCGGCGCGTCCGTCACGATGGTCGCCGGGATCGTAGCCAGCACAGCGCCGTACTCGGTCAGGCGCACATCGTGCACGCCGATCTCCCTCAGCTCCTCGACCAGCAGGTTGAGCAGGTCGTACTGCTTCGCGCTGCTCGGCGAGGTCGGCGAGGCAGGGTCGGACTGGGTGTCGATGCGGGCGTAGCGGTCGAAGCGCTGGAGGAGCTCGTCCTCGAACTGTGTGTTCATGCGGTGCCCACTTGCTTCTGGCGCGGCAGCTGCGCCAACTCCTCAAGGTAGACGATCGCCGTCTCGATGCCGCGCTCGAACATCTCAATGCTGTAGTGCTCGTTGGGCGCGTGCAGGCCATCGCTGTCCAGCCCGTAGCCCATCATCACCACAGGGATCTGCATCAGGTCGTAGATATCGGCGACCACAGGGATGCTGCCGCCGCCGCGGGTGAAGACCGGCGGGTGGCCCCAGCCGCGCTCGTAGGCACGGGCGGCCGCCTGCATCTCGGGCAGATCGAAGGGGATCAGCGCCGGCTTGCCCGTGGTCAGCAGGTTCACGCTCACCGTCACCGTCGGCGGCGCGATCGACTCGATGTACTGCTTGAGCAGTTCGTAGATCTTGTGCGGATCCTGGTTGCCCACCAGCCGCGAGCTCAGCTTCGCGCCGGCCCTCGCTGGAATGATCGTCTTGGGGCCGGGGCCGGTGTAGCCGCTCCACATGCCGTTGATGTCCAGCGTGGGGCGGGCCGAGACGCGCTCGCGGATGCTGTAGTTCGCGTCGCCCCAGACGCCGGGCACGCCTGTCGCCTGCCTGAACTGCTCCTCGCTGAGCGGGTTCCTGGCGATCATCTCGCGCTCCTCCGCTGTCAGCGGCACGACATCGTCGTAGAAGCCCGGCACGGCGATGGTGCCGTCGGGGTTGTAGAGCTTCCCGAGGATCTCCACCAGCGCGAGGGCAGGGTTATGCGCCGCGCCGCCCCAGAATCCACTGTGCAGGTCGTCGGTCGGACCCTGCACCTCGAGCTCGATATAGGTCATGCCGCGCAGGCTGTGGGTGATGGCCGGCTCCTCGATCACGCGCATCGACGAGTCGCTGATCACGCAGACATCGGCCTTGAGCAGCTCCAGGTGCTCCTTGATGAAGGGTGTCAGGTTGGGCGAGGAGACCTCCTCCTCGCCCTCCAGCAAGAACTTCACGTTGACAGGCGCGCCGCCGGTCTCCAGGTAGGACTCGAGCGCCTTGATGTGGATAAACAATTGGCCCTTGTCGTCGGTAGCGCCGCGGGCGTAGATCTTGCCGTCCTGCTCGACCGGCTCGAAGGGCTGCGTCTCCCAACCGTCCTCCATCTCGGCGGGTACCACGTCGTAGTGGCCGTAAACAAGCACGGTCGGCTTGTCGGGCCCGGCGCCCAGCCACTCGGCGTAGACGACCGGGTGGCCAGCCGTTGGCATCACCCTGGCGCCCTTGACGCCCATGGCCCGCAGGTGCCGCGCCAGCCATTGGGCGGCGCGGCGGATGTCCTCGGCGTGGGCCGGATCGCCGCTGACGCTGGGGATGCGCAGCAGTTCCAGCAGCTCATTGCGAAAGCGCTCCCCGTGGCCGCGCGCGTATCTGCGCGCGGCGTCGCTCGACTGTGCCATGGCTTATTCCTCCCCTGATTGACAGCAGTTATGCGGGCGCCGCCTTCTTCCCACGGCGCTTCGGCGCGGGCTCGGGCGCTGGCTCGCTTGGCACCTCGCTCGGGGAGTAGTCCGGCAGCCCATTGGCCGGGAAGATCGCAAGCAGGGCCACGCCCGCCAGGATCAGGAACGACAGCTTGAGCGCCCGCAGGCGCGCCGCCTCGTTGATCCGCACCGCCTCGGCCTGCTGCTCCGGCGTGGCCGTGGTCTGGGCCAGCAACTCGTCCAACTGGTCGTTGCTGACAAAGTTGATGTTGTCGAGGTTCACCTGCTGGAGCAGCGCGGGCGGAATGGCCGGGTTGTTCGCCACGCTCCGCCCGACGTTCAGGCTCAGGATGCCGATCGCGAGCACAGTCACGAGCGCCGTCCCCAACGCCGTCGAGAGGTTGTTGACCGTGCCGCGCAGCGCGCCCACATCGCCGGCCAGTTCCTTGGGCGAGGCCGAGACCAGCACCGTGAAGACGAGCGTCAGCAGCGCGCCCTCGCCGAGTCCGAGCACGAGCAGGCTGAGGATCACCGTGGGCGTGCCCCAGTCGTTCGAGACCGTGAACGCCAGCATCGTCAGCCCCACCGCCACTACCACGAAGCCGATGCGGCCGATCTGGCGCGAGGTCATCCGGTCGAACAGGCGCACGCTGAACGCGGTGCCGACGAAGATCGCCAGCGAGTAGGGGATGACCGCCACCGCTGTCTGCAGGCCGGTGCGGCCCTGCACGATCTGGATATAGAGCGGGATCAGGAAGTTCACCGCCGGGCCGACCCCGCCGATGATCAGCATCGCGAAGGTCGCGGCCCGCTCTTTGGCCGAGTCGAGCACCTGCAGATCGAGCAGGGTGGACATCTCCAGCCGTTGGCGCATGTGCGACCAGGTGAAGAAGGCCTGGCCGAGAAAGATGCCGAGGACGATCAGCAGCGGCGCGGGGGAGAGGCCAAGGATCTCGAACGGCGCGCCGGGCCGGCTGAGCAGCAGGCCCCAGCTGTTGAGGGAGTTGAAGCCGAAGCTGATCAGCATCACGCTAGCGGCCGCCAGCACCGCGCCGGCGCCGTCGATCCCTACGCTAGGCTGGCGCTCGACCGGCCTGAGCCGAAAGCTCAGGATGAAGATACCGATCGCCAGGAAGACCAGCAGCCCGAAGGGGATGCGCCAGCCCACGATGGTCCCGAGGGTGCCAACGAGCAGGAACGCCAGCACGCCGGCCGAGGCTTGGGCCGCGCCAAGCAAGCCAAGCGCCTGCGCTTGCTGCTTCCCTCTGTAGTGCGTCGCGATCAGCACCACCAGCGTGGGCACCAGGATGGCCGCCGCCAGCCCGGCGACGCCCTGCATCTGGATCATCATATCGGCGCTGGTGCTGAACGCCACCGCCCCCATCGCGAGGCCGAAGAGGATCACTCCGACCTGAAAGGCGAGCCGCGAGCCGAAGCGCTTGCCGAGCTTCGCGCCCAGCATCACGAAGCCCGCGACGATCAGCGAGTAGACGACGAGCGCCGTGCTCACGCTCGACGGCGTGGTGTTGAAGTCTTCCACGATCGCGCCGATGGAGACGGGCAACGCGCCGCCGTTGAAGGACATCAGGATCTGGGCAAGGGCAATGATGATCATCGGCTGCCAGGAGTCCTGCTCTACGGCTTCGGGGCTCGTTGTTTCGGCCGGTTGAGTGGTCATCTGGCGCCACCTCGCGTGCGTCTAGCAGGTCACCGGCCCAGCTTGCGTAGCTCAACCGCTGTGAGCAGCAGCGCCACACCGCGCACCAGCAGGTTGACGCCGACGATGAAGCCGAGCAACAGCAGCAGCAGCGCCGGGTTGAGCAGGATCACCACGCCGGCCACCACGCCGACCAGCGCGAGCAGCGCCGGCCAGATCCAGCCGGCGTGCCGCGTCCTCACCGACCAGAGCCCACCGGCGACCAGTTCGAGGATCAGGCCGCCGACGATCAGCAGCGCGAGCAGGCCGCCGCCGAGCACCGGTGCGCGCAGCAGCACCACGCCGAGCACGACGGTGAGCAGGCCGAAGAACAGCTCGGCGCCGAAACCGGTGAAGCCGCGGAAGAGGAACGCGCCGCCGAGCTGCAGCACGCCGGCGATGACCAGCAGCCAGCCGAGGACGAGCACAAAGGCGATGGCGCTGACGAACAAGGAGCTCATCGCGACCAGGCCGAGCACGATCAGCAGGCTTGCAAGCGCAACCATCCAGAGCCAGGCCCGGCTCGCGCCCTCCGGCCGCGCGATCGGCGGCGTCGAAGGAAGCTCAATCATAGCGCTCCCCCTGAACTCTCAAGAGATCATCTCAGCCTTAACGTTGTGATTGCTCAGAACGTAGGCCAAATGTGCGCCCGCTGGAAGGTTGGAAATCTGGCAAGCTTTCGGGAGAAAATGCGAGGCCGCGCCGGCTCTACCAGACGGCGCTCTTGCACTTCCTCGCTAAATCTTGCCCGACTCCACACCTTCCCCAGCCACAGCGATTAGCAATAATCGCCATTAGCGCACGCAGCATCATTGCTTCCAAGCCCGCGCCGGCCGCGTCTGGTGAACTGCTTACAAAAGGGGGTGGAGCATGGTCACGACTGCCGGCCCTGTCGAGTTCATCGAGATCGCGTTCCCCGGCAACCGCTTCAACGGCGCGATCGTGCCTGCCCTGCGCGAGCTGGTGGATAGCGGCACGATCCGCATCCTCGACCTGCTATTCGTCAAGAAGGACGCTGCGGGCAACGTGGAGTCCTTCGAGCTGAGCGCGCTCGCCCCCGATGAACGCGCGGCCTTCGACGACCTGGATGGCGAGATCGACGACCTGCTCAGTCCCGAGGATGTGCTGCTCGTCGCCGAGAGCATGCCGAACAACTGCTCGGCCGGGCTGCTGGTGTGGGAGAACCTCTGGGCCGCCCGCTTCGCCGCCGCAGTGCGCGCCGCGGACGGGGTGGTGCTCGCTAACTGGCGTATTCCGCAGGGGGCCGTTGAGGCGGCGCTCGGGCGGGCCGGCGAGTAGCAGCAGCGTCGCAGCTACAGAAAGGAGCCAGCCATGAGAAGGGGAGGGCGCGGCGGAGCACAGCGGAGCGGCCCTGGGCTGCTCGGCGCCGTGGCGCGCACCACCGTGATCGCCGGGACGGCGACGGCGGTGTCGCGCGGCGTGGGCGGCGCGATGGACAACGCGGCGCAGCAGCGGGCCGTCCAGGAGCAGCAGCGGATCGACGCGGCCGTACAGCAGGCGCTGGCCCAGCAGGCCGCCCCCGCGGCCGCCGCAACAAGCGAGAGCCGGATCGCGAAGCTGCAGCAGCTCGCTGAGCTCAAGCGGCAGGGCATCCTCTCCGAGGAAGAGTTCGCCGCCGAGAAGGAGCGCATCCTGAGCTCGTAGGAGCAGATCACGGTCGATGAGCCGGCAGCCACCACGGCTGCCGGCCAAGGCGATTGTAGCGACTGACAGGAGGAACCTCATGGCTAGTCTGACCGTGCTCAAGTTCCCGAACGCAGAGGGCGCGGAAACCATGCTGAGCACGCTGCAGAACCTCCAGAAGGAGCACCTGATCACGATCATCGACGCGGCCACGGTGGTCTGGCCAGAGGGCACGCAGAAGCCGAGGACGCGGCAGCTCTACAACCTGGCCGGCACCGGCGCGCTCAGCGGCATGTTCTGGGGCATGCTCTTCGGGCTGCTGTTCCTCATGCCCTTCCTGGGCGCGCTGATCGGCGCGGCCACCGGCGCGCTCTCCGGCGCCTTCGCCGATATCGGCATCGACGACCGCTTCATCGAGGAGGTGCGGGCGAAGGTGACTCCCGGCACCTCCGCGCTGTTCCTGATGAGCAGCGGCGCCGTGCTCGATAAGGTGAGCAACGCGCTGCGCGGCCAGGAGTTCGAGCTGATCGCCAGCAACCTCTCGAACGAGCAGGAGGCGAAGCTGATGGAGTACTTCGCCGAGGGTTGATCACCCACTGAGGATGAAGGCACATTATGAATCGACAAGATATTCGCTGGCTGGCAGCCTCACACGGCTATCCATGCTTGTCGATCACGCTGCCTACGCACCGCACCTCACCTGATAACCGCCAGGACCCTATCCGCCTAAAGAATCTCACCCGCGAGGCGGCCGAGCGCCTGGCGGGTGAGCTGGGGAAGCGCGAGGTTGCGGCGGTGCTTCGGGCGCTCGAACAGCTCAGCGAGCAGGTCGATCACGAGCGTAACCTGGAGGG
Source organism: Chloroflexaceae bacterium (assembly GCA_034429295.1). Classification (GTDB taxonomy): domain Bacteria; phylum Chloroflexota; class Chloroflexia; order Chloroflexales; family Chloroflexaceae; genus OHK40. Next base: position 7,252 of record DAOUGF010000147.1, on the reverse strand, counting down.
CCTGGCGCTCTTCGTTAGCGCGGATCTGGCCCAGGCCTACCGGGTGCCGTTCATACTGCCCGAGCGCGTGATTGTGGGCGAAAGTTTCTTCACCCGCGATCTCGTCTATGCGTTGAACCGCTCGCCGCGCTACTGGGTGCTGGCGCTGTCGGAGCAGCCGACCAGGATCTTCGAGGCCATCCGCGACGATCTGGAGGAGCCGACGGAGAACACCCCGTTTCCGATCTTCCACGGCGGCCCCGGCGGCGCGCAGGGGCTGCCCCGCCGGTTCGGCGTCAACTACTCGCAATACCGCGACGAGCACGCGCGGATCTTCTGCCGCCAGGTCGACCGTTACCTAGGGATGGCGCTGGCGGCTGACCCGCTCCCGCTAGCGCTCGTGGGTGTCGACCGCTGGCTGGCCTTCTTCCGCGAGGTCACCGACCACGGCGAGCATATCATCACCACGCTCACCGGCAACTATGATCAGACCTCGGCCCACGACTTGGGGAAGCTGGTGTGGCCGCTAGTGCGTGAGAGCCTGGCCGCGCGCCGATCCGCGATCTTCGGTGAGCTGGAGGTCGCTGTCGGCGGGCAGCGCAGCGCCTCGACGCTCGGCGAGGTCTGGCGCTTTGCCCAAGAGGGACGTGGGGCAACGCTGGTGGTCGAGGAGGGCTACCACGAGGCGGCCGCCTTCGACGAGCGAGGCCACCTTCGTCCGCCGCGGGCAGACGAAGGCGGCGCGGCCGTCCTCGACGATGCCGTTGATGAGGTGATCGAGACCGTGCTGGCGAAAGGCGGCCGGGTGGTCTTTGTGGATGATGGGACCCTTGAAGCCCACGGCCGCATCGCGTTGACCCTGCGGTACTGACCCGGCGCGTACGTGATCGAAAGGGCGAGAGACTATGGGCCAGAAGCTACCTGCGCGAACATGGCGGCGTCGCGCGATCGGGCTGGGCGCGGCTATGCTGCTGCTCGGCGCGCTGCTCAGCCTCGCGCCGGCGCGGGCGCAGAGCGATGAGCTCTGCTTCAGGGAGACGGGCCAGTGCATCAGTGGCCGCATCCGCCAATTCTGGCAGGAGAACGGCGGGCTGCCCGTCTTCGGCTTCCCGATCACCCCGCAGCGCGCCGAGGCCGTCCGCGAGGGCGTCTTCGAGAGCCAGTGGTTCGAGCGCGCCCGCCTGGAACTGCACCCCGAGAACCCGCGGCCCTTCGATGTGCTGCTGGGCCGGCTCGGCGTCGATCGGCTCGAGCAGCAGGGGCGCGACTGGTTCAGCTTCCCGCGGGCCGACGCCGCGACGCGGGCGCGGCCCGACTGCCGCTACTTCCCCGAGACCGGCCACGCCGTCTGCGGGCGCTTCCTGACGGCCTATCGCAGCTACGGCTTGAGCTTCGCCAACACCCCCGGCATCACGTTCGAGGAGAGCCTCGCACTGTTCGGGATGCCCGTGTCCGGCGCGACAATGGAAGCGAACGCAGAGGGCGGCGTGTTCCTCACCCAGTGGTTCGAGCGCGGGCGCTTCGAGCTCCACCCGCAGAACGCCCCGCCGTTCGACGTGCTGTTCGGGCGGCTCGGCGCCGAGATCCTGGTGGAGTACACCCAGCCCGCCCCCGCGCCAACACCCGCGCCGCCCACGCTCACGCCTGGGCCGGGGCCTGGCGGCTGTACGCCGGCGATGACCTTCGTGCGCGATGTGGCCGTGCCGAACGGCTCGACCCTCGAGCCCGGCGCGCGCTTCGAGCGCATCTGGCGGGTGCGCAACGACGGCACCTGCTACTGGGATAACTTCCGGCTGGTGTTCGCCAACGGCGACCAGCTCGGCGGGCCGGCGAGCGTGCAGGTGCCATTCGCCTCAAGGGGCGCGGAGGTCAACATCTCCGTGCCACTGGTGGCGCCGAACACGCCGGGGAACTACCGCGGCCACTGGATCATGCAGGCCGATAACGGCGCGACCTTCGGCGGGCTGATCGTTGATATCGTCGTCGCCGCCCAGGCGACCCCCACCGCCTCGCCTACGCCCACCCCACCGCCTGCTATCACGATCCCGCCGGCTCCTCCAACCGCGACGCCGGTCTTCGACAGCGCCGTGACGGGGAGCGTCAGCTATCTCGAGTTCTTCGAGCTGCCGCCGGACGCCCTGATTACCGTTGAGCTGGTGCAGGTTTCGCCGGCCGCTGTGATCGCGACGAGCCGCTTCCCGACCGAGGGGCGGCAGCAGCCGTATCCGTTCCGTGTCACCTACTCCCCGGCCTCGATCGACCCGGCCGCCCTCTATGCCGTCCAAGCCCGCATCGAGGCAGACGGGCAGGTGCTGTTCGCCACTACCGACACCTACTTTGTGCTCACACAGGGGTGGCCGAGCCACGTTGACCTCGTGCTGCAGCGGGTACCCTGAGGCCCTCAGAGATCTTTCGGTAGGCCCGTAGGGCCGAAGCATTCCCCCCAAATCGCTAGCGTGGTACGGGTGCTGCAGCGGGTACCCTGAGGCCCTCAGCCCCCTGACCCCCTTCTCCCGAACGGGAGAAGGGGGTGTCTATGTAAAGCCACAGAGATCTTTCAGTAGCCCAGTAGGGCCGCAGCCTTCAGCTACTCCAGCGCCGGCTCCTCGACCGCCAGCACCTGCTGTTCAGGCGCCTGCGCGGCGCGCTTCAGCCAGAGCCAGGCGACGCCGCCGCAGAGCAGGCACAGGATCGCGGCGACCACGAGCGCGGAGCTTACGCCGGCGCTGAACGATGCGCGGTACGCCGACAAGAGCGCGAGCCTGATGATCGTCTCGGGCGACTGGGTCGTCTCATCGATCGCGTGGCCGAGCTTCAGGGCCTCGTTCAACGCATCGAGCGCCTGCGCCTGCTGCGCGGGCGTCAGCTCGATCTCGTTCAGCCTGCGGTCAAAGTCGCTCAGCCCGACGAGCTGTAGCACCGTGCTGAGCACCACGCCGGCCAGCGTGCCGCCCACCAGCCCCGTCGCACGGTTGATGCCGGCGCTCACGCCGATCAGATCCTCGGGCAGCGCGCTGAAGAAGAAATAGGTCCACGCCGTCGAGGCCAGCAGGAAGCCAAGGCCAAACAGCGCCATGCCGGGGATGAGCAGCGGATAGGGTAAGCCTGGCCGCGCCAGCGCCGTGAGCAGGATGCCCGCCCCCATCGCCAGCATACCCGCCCCGATCACAATGTGCCTGGGCCGCTCGATCGTGACCTTGGCCGCCCAGCGTAGCACCACAAAATTCACCACCACGATCGGGGCGAGCGCGAGCCCGCTGACGAGCACCGAGTAGCGCTGCACGGTGTGGAAGTACTGGTAGAGTTGGAGCACGTACCCGCTCAGAGCGAAGCTGAGCGTCGCCGTCACGAGGAGTAGCAGCACGAGCAGCGGCCGCGGCGCCCAATCCCTGCGCGGGCGCCGCCCGCGCAGCGGCGAGCGTCGCGTCCAGTAGACGATCGCCAGCAGGCCGAGGATGCCCGCGCCAGTTGCCGTCAGGGTGATCGGATTAAGCAGGGTGCCGCTGGTGTGCGCGACCGCCATGCCGAAGATCAGCGCCAGGAACACCAGCGTCCAGGCGGCCACGGTGATCGCCTCGACCCGCCTGATGCCGCCGCGGGCGCGGCTCTCGGGAAGGTAACGCCAGCTCAGCACAGCGCCCGCGAGCCCGGCGAGGATCGGCAGCAGCAACGCCCAGCGCCAGCCGAGCCGGTCCTCGATCGGGATCGCCAGCAGGCTCGCCAGGGTGCCGGCGGCGGTGACGAGCGTGTAGATCATCAGCGCGACCGAGCGCTCATTGCCGACGAAGGTCACCCGAACGATCGCCAGGGTGAGCGGAAAGGCCAGCGCGCCCATCATGCCCACCAGGGCGCGGGTCACTATCAGCGCCGGGAGGTTCCAGGCCAGCAGCGACAGCATATTGCTCAGCGTCGCGCCCACCGCCCCGATCAGCAAGATCCGCCGCCGTCCGGCCAGGTCGCCGAGCACGCCGCCGACGAGCTGCAGGGCGATGAACAGCACGACGCCGAGGTTGGCGAGCAGCCGATAGCCGCCCCAGCCCGTCCCGAAGGCTGCCGCGGGGATGTCCAGCCCGATCATCCAGAGCTGCGGCTCGGCCAGCTGGGCGAAACCCACCGTGCAGCACGCGGCGAGCGCCCACCAGCGCTGCGGGTCGCCGGCCGCCTCGGCTGCGGGTGTCATTAGCCGGCGCGAGACAGCCCGCGCGCCCAACTGGCCAGCCACAGGCCGGCGACGCAGCACAGCACGGCGAACAGGAGCAGCAGCGGCGCGCTATCGCCGGCGCCCCCGGTCTGCGGCAAACTTGCCGGCTGCCCCCCGCCGCCAGTGTAGCTCAGCACCCCCTGGTCGCCGAAGGTGAGCTCGAGCCGCCCCGCGCCGTCGAGCCGATAGCCGCCGACGCCCTCAAGCGCCTGCAGGTACGCCGTCTCGAGGTCGGCAACCGGCTGGTCGCAGCCGATCAAGGTCGAGGCCAGCGGCCCGATGGTGAGCTGCTGCGCGTCGCCGGCGGTGAAGGTGCCGCGGAACCTGTTGCACCCGCCCGAGCCGAAGACTGAGCCGTCGGGCTCGAACTGGATCGTCAGGCCCTTGCCCGTCGTGTCCTGCTGGCTGCCCTGCGCGTCCTGCAGCGAGACCAGCGTCCACTCGACGCCGGTCATCTCGGGCGGCAGGCCCGTGCCCTGTGCTGCGCCCACAACGCTGGCGCTGAAGGCGATGGCGAGCAGTGCGATACCCATAACCGTGACGCTTTGCAATCGCATGTTCCTCTCCCTTGGGCGTACGGCGCAATAGCGCGATACGCGGCTGCTAGACGCTCGATTGGGCGATCTGTAACGAGCATAGTCGCGGATACGCGGCGGGGAAGGTAGCGAAAACTGCGAGATTCGGGGAGAGAGTGAGAGGGCGGCACACCAAGAATGACTTGAGAAAAAATACGTAATTTAGGTGTTGCGCCTACGCGCCAAATAGGTTATGCTGCTTTCACCGAATCTAAACTCCATACCAGCTGCGCCACAGCCCGACCAAGATCAGCCAAACGTCGTCCGAGCGCGAGGTAACGCCTATGCGACGACAGACGTGGCGAGCGATCCGTCCGGCCCGTAAAGCGAAGCATAGCGAGCAGGGGTTGGTCGACGCCGCCGCAGGCCTGGGCGTCGGTGTTTTGGTGCGGAGGCCAACATGGGAGGCGCTCCGTCTGCTCGTAGCAGCGGCGGGCGTCGCGGCGGCATACTCCATCGGTGTGCGACTGGCCTTGGCGGTTCGCCTCCCCGGCTCGTCCTTCTCGCCGATCTGGCCGCCCATTGCGGTCATGCTGGCGGTGCTGCTGCTCACACCCGCACGCCGCTGGTGGATCTGGCTGCTGGCGGCCGCCTCCGCGCACCTGGCGATCTACCTGCCGCTCGGGCGACCGCTCTGGCAGCAGGCGATCCAGCTCGCGCACAACCTGCTGATCGTGTTGCTGCCCGCGATTGTGCTGCGCCGCTACGGGCCGGAGGCGGTGCAGCTTACGACAGTCCGCGGCGTGCTGGTCTTTCTCGGCACGGTGGCGGGCGCGGGCTTGCTCATGCCTTTAGGCAGCGCCGCCATCTATGTCGCCACCGGCATGGCGGGCTCGTTCTGGCTCATCTGGCAGCTGATCGCCTTCTCGAACACCCTTGCGTACCTGACGATCCTCCCGGCGGTGCTGCTGCTCGCCCGGTATGATCTGAGCCGGCTGCAGCAGATGACCGTGCCGCGCCTGATCGAGGTGGGGATCTCGACGGCGCTGGTGCTGCTCGTTAGCAGGCTGGTCTTCGGCGTGATGTCGGCCGGCCCGGACAGCGATATGTACATCGCGATGTCCACCCTACCGCTGCTGCTCTGGATCGCGGTGCGTTTCGGGCTGGGCGGGGTGAGCCTTGCCGTCACAACCATGACGCTGGCGGCGATCGCGTACGCCTCGCAAGGCGTCGGGCCGTTCACGGGCGCGACGCCGACGCGGAACGTGCTCCAGGTGCCCAGCTACTTCCTCACCTTCGTTGCGCCCGCAATGCTGCTCGCGGCGCTGATGGCGGAGCGGCGCCACAGCGAGGCCGCCCTGGTGCAGCTGGCCGCCGAGCTCGAGGAGCGCGTCACGACGCGCACCGTCGAGCTCGCGCGCGCCAATGCGAGCCTGGCTGTCGCCCGCGACCAGGCCGAGGCCGCCAGCCAGGCCAAGAGCGACTTCCTCGCCACGATGAGCCACGAGCTGCGCACGCCGCTGCACACGATCCTGGGCTACAACCGACTCGTGCTCAGCGCCGCGGCCCTGCCGCCGGAGCAGCGCGCCCACGCGCTCGTTGTGCAGCGCGGCGCCGAGCATCTCTTGACGCTGATCAACAACGTGCTCGACCTCTCGAAGATCGAGGCTGGTCAGAGCCCGCTCCACGCCACCAGCGTGAACCTCACCAAGCTGCTCACGGGCCTGACCGAGATGTTCCGGCTGCAGGCCGAGCAGAAGGGGTTGCACCTGCGCTGCCTCGCCGCGGCTACCATCCCGCGCTATGTCGTCGTCGACATCGTCAAGCTGCGCCAGGTGCTGATCAACCTCCTGGGCAACGCCCTCAAGTTCACCCAGGCCGGCTCCGTCACCCTCACCGCGAGCTGCGAGCTCCGCGATGGGCTGGCCGGGGCCGCCGGCGAGGGCGACGCGCCGCCGGAGGCGCTGCTGATCTTCGAGGTGGCCGACACCGGCCCCGGCCTCACGCCCGACGAGCAGCAGCAGATATTCGATGCGTTCGTGCAGACCCACACCGGCCGACGAACGGGCGAGGGGACAGGGCTCGGCCTGACGATCTGCCGGCAATTCGTGCGCCTGATGGGCGGCGGGCTGAGCGTCCGCAGCACCGTCGGCCACGGCACGGTGTTCGAGGTCTCGATCCCCGTGCAGCTCACGCCGGCGGGCTCGGCGGCGCACGAGGAACCGCGCGAGGGGCCGCTACGGCTCGCGCCCGCCCAACCGGCCTACCGCGTGCTTGTGGTGGAAAACCACGACGACAACCGGCTGCTCCTGATTACCCTGCTGCGCTCGCTCGGGCTCAACGTGCGCGGGGCGCGCGATGGCGAGGAGGCGATCGCGACCTGGCTCGTGTGGCAGCCGCACCTTATCTTTCTGGGCCTGCGCCTGCCGCGCCGCAACGGCCTCGATGTCGCCCGGGACATCCGCGAGACGGCCCACGGGTTCCCGCCGGCGATCGTCGCGGTGAGCGCGAGCGCCTTCGAGACGGACCGCGCCGCGGCGCTCGCGGCCGGCTGCAA
>DAOUGF010000146.1:0-4679 GCA_034429295.1 Chloroflexaceae bacterium | reverse complement strand
GCGATCCGGCCGGCGTCACCCTCGTCGCTGTAACGAAGACTCACCCGCCCGAGCTGATCGCCGAGGCGCTCGCCGCCGGCGTGGTCGACCTGGGCGAGAACCGCGTACAGGAGGCCGCCGCCAAGATCGAGGCCCTCAGCGCTCAGCGCGCCACCATCCGCTGGCACCTGATCGGCCACCTGCAGCGCAATAAGGCTAAGCTCGCCGCCGGGCTCTTCGATCTGATCCACTCGGTGGATAGCCTGCGCCTGGCCGAGACCCTGGCCCGCCACGTCTCGCCCGAGCGCCCGCTGCCGATCCTGCTCCAGGTGAACGTGAGCGGCGAGGCGAGCAAGGAAGGCTTCGACCTGGCGGGCGGCCTGGAGAACCGGCAGGCGCTCGAGGCGCTCCTACCTCAGATTGAGCAGATCGTGGCGCTGCCCGGCCTCACGGTGCGCGGCCTGATGACCATCGCCCCGATCGTAGATCATCCCGAGCAAGCCCGGCCCGTCTTCCGTCGCCTGCGGGAGCTGCGCGACGAGCTGGCCCGGCGCTTCCCGCAGGCAACCTGGGACGAGCTCTCTATGGGCATGACCGACGACTTCGAGGCAGCCGTTGCCGAGGGCGCCACGATCGTGCGGGTGGGCCGGGCGATCTTTGGGGAGCGGGGGTGAGGAGTTTGGATCGCGAAAGGTTTGGATCGCGAACTACACGAAACAGCGCGAAAAACGCGAACGCGAAAGAGGAAATAACGAAAGAGAAGACGCGAAAGTGAAGTGCGCGAAAGGCTTTGACCCCTTTCGCGCACTTCTTTCGCGTCCTCCCTTAAGCGCTTCGCGCCTTCGTTTCGTGTTTTTCGCGGCGAAAGCTTTCGCGAATTTCGCGTTCCAAACCCTACCCCATCACCGGCCGCTATCCCTCGGGTCGAGTGCATCCCGCAGACCGTCGCCGAGGAAGGTGAAGGAGAGCACCAGCAGCGAGATCATCATCACCGGGAAGAGCAGCATCCACGGGCCGGAGCTCAGGTTATTAAACCCGTCGGTCATCATCTGGCCCAAGCTGGTGGGGAAGGGGTTGTTCGCGTCCAGCGAGGGGCGCATACCCACGCCGAGGAAGGTGAGGATAGCCTCGGAGAGGATCAGCGAGGGGATGCTGAACGACACTGCCACGATGATCGGCGCGAGGGTGTTGGGCAGGATGTGGCGAGCCAGGATCTTCCAGGTGGGGATGCCCAGGGCCCGCGCGGCCTCGATGAACTCCTTCTCCTTCAGCGAGAGCACCTGCCCGCGCACCAGGCGCGCCAGGCCCGTCCAGCCCACCACGGCGAGCGCCGTGAAGATCAGCAGCAGGCCTTGGAAGGCCCGGCCGAACAGCGTCTCGCGGAAGGCCACCGTGAGCGTGATGATAAAGAGCAGGTCGGGAAACGAGGCGACGATCTCGGTCAGGCGCATCAGCAGGTTATCGAGCCAGCCGCCGGCGAAGCCCGAGATCAGGCCGATCGAGACGCCGATCGCCAGGATCACGAACTGCGGCACCACGCCCACGATCAGCGAGACGCGGGTGGCGTAGAGCAGGCGCGAGAGGATATCGCGGCCGTTGGTATCGGTCCCGAGAATATTCTCAGGGTTGGGCTGCCGCTGCGGGTTATCGGTCACCCAGATCGGCGGCCGCAGGCTGTTGCGGGCCGTCTGCTCCACCGGGTTCTTCGGCGCCAACACCGGGGCGAAGATCGCGATCAGAATGTAGATGAAGATGACGGTCGCGCCGGCCACTGAGGCCCGGTTGCGCAGCAGCCGCCGCAGCGCGTCGCCCCAGAGGCTACGGGGCTTAGCCGCGCTCAGATCGAAGCCGTCGGCCTTCTTGAGGGTTGTTGCCGTGGTTGCCATACGCGCCGCCTTTACTTGTACGAAATGCGCGGGTCCACCACGCCGTAGGCGATATCGACGAGCAGATTCGCCACACCGAGGAAGAAGACGAAGATCAGCGCGCCGGCCATAATCATCGAGTAGTCACGCTTGCCGATCGAGGCTACCAGCAGCTCGCCCATCCCCGGCACCTGGAAGATGATCTCGGTGTAGAGGGTGCCAGTGATCAGGCCGGCCGTCAGCGGGCCGAGCACCGTGATCACGGGCAGCAGGGCGTTCTTCAGCATATGGCGCCAGATCACCAGCTGGTCACCGAGGCCCTTCGCCTGCGCCGTGCGCACAAAGTCCTGTCGCTTCACCTCGAGCACACTCGAGCGGGTGAGCCTGGTGATGAAGCCCATCGAGGTGGAGCCGAGGGCGATCGTGGGCAGAACCCAGGGCCTGATCGGGTCATCCCAATTTGGAATTACGGTGAACCATTTCAGCCCGGAGGCGAAGATGATCACCAGTAGGAAGCCCACGATCAGCGTGGAGAGCGAGACGAAGAAGGTCGAGAAGAAGAGCACGATATAGTCGACCCAGCTGTTCTGCTTGAGCGCCGCCAGCACGCCGAGGGGCACGCCGACGCTCACAGCAAAGAGCAGGGCCTGCAGGCCGAGCCGGGCCGAGTAGTAGAAGCGGCTAGGCTTGCCCGAGCGCGTCTCGAACAGCTCTTGCTGCACGGTGCGGGCGCCCCGCGAGGCGTAAGTTGGGCCGAAGTTGCCGCTGATCGCGCCCCACTGGATCGTGCGCTCGCCCGTCTTCGGGTCGGTGACGAAATCGAAGAACATGTAACGGGTGAACTGCCGCCAGAAGGGCAGGTTCATGCCGAAGCGCTCCCGCAGCAACTCCTCAACCCGTGGGGAGAGCTGGCGGCGGGAGGGGTCGGTGTCGAAGGGGCCGCCTGGGGTCATCTTGGCGATCGCAAAGGTCATCAGCCCGACGATCACCAGCACGGGGATCTGCCAGATGATGCGGCGGATGATATAGGTGGTCATCGCTCGCTCCGTTGGGGGTGCCTGTTGTCCAACAGCTGCTGGTAGAAATGTGCGCCGGGCTTAGGCCGGCACACTATAGCACAGCTTTATGCAAGAAATATTCCGCTGCCCTCCCTCCCAATGTTGGGAAAAGGAGGGCAGCGGGAGCGCAGCTCCGACCAGCCTTACGGCTGCACGTCCACATTCGGCAGGTTGAAGAAGCCGAGCCAGTAGTCGATCGGCGTGATCGTGTCCTCGCTCACACCCTGGACGTAGGGCTTCACGAGCACCGGGCCGCCGTCGTTGTAGAGGAAGACCACGGGGGCGTCCTCAACCAGCAGCGGCTGGGCCTGGGCGTAGAGCTCGGCGCGGGTGTCCGTATCCTGCTCCACGTCCGCCTGCTTGATCAGCTCGTCGAACTCGGGGTTCGAGTAGCCGATGCGGCTCGCCAGCAGGCCGTTGGTCTGCCAGAGCGAGACCCAGTTCTGCGGGTCGGGGTAGTCGGCGCACCAGCCGAGGAAGTAGGCCTGCGGCGGGTTGTCCTTGGTGGCGGCCGAGAAGGCCGTCGGGTCGATCGGGTCGAGCACCGGGGTGACGCCCAGGTTGGTCTGGATCTGGTTAGCGATCCACTCGAAGCGAGCGTTGTTGCGCGCGCTGGCCGAGTAGGTCAGCTTGATCTCGGGCAGACCCTGGCCATCGGGGTAGCCGGCGTCCGCGAGGGTCTGCCTGGCGGCCTCAGGATCGAAGGAGTAGAGGTCGAGATCCTGGTAGCCAGGGAACCCGGGCGGGATGAAGCTCTGCGTGGGCGAGCCGATGCCGGCGAGCACGTCGCGCACGAAGGCCTCGCGGTCGAAGGCCTGGGCGAAGGCCTTGCGCACCTGCGGGTTGTCGAAGGGCGCCTTCTGGACGTTGAGCGCCAGGTAGAAGGTGCAGGAACCGACGGTGTTGACGGTCTCCTGGCTCAGCACCGGGTCCGCCTCGACGGCGGCGAGGTCCTCGGCGGCCACACCCAGGATGTCGAGCTCACCGTTCTGGTAGGCCTGGAAGGCCACCTGGCTCTCGGTGATCATGTAGTACTCGACCCTCTTCAGCTTCACGGGGCCGAGGGGGCCGACGTAGTGGGGGTTCGGCTCCCAGACGGCGCGGTTGCCGTGATCCCACTCGGTGAGCACGAAGGGGCCGTTGCCGATGTAGTTCTCGGCGTCGTACCACCAGTCCTCACCCAGCGCAACCTCCTGCTCGCGCACAGGGGCGCCGATCCAGAGGGCGGCCATGGAGAGGAAGTAGGGGGCCGGGGAGGTCAACTCGATCTCGAGCGTCAGGTCGTCCACAGCGCGCACGCCGTACTCGCTCTCGAGGGTCTCGAGGTCGAGGGCCATGGTGTCGGTCATCGTCAGGCCCTGGCAGGCCGCGGCCGACCACTCGCTGTAGCCCTTGATGATGCCGCAGGGCAGGCTCTGGTACTGGCCGGCGGTCTCAGGATCGGCGAGGCGCTTCCAGGCATACTCGAAGTGCTGGGCCGTCACCGGGGTGCCGTCGGAGTACTTGCCGTCGGGGCGCAGGTGGAAGGTGTAGGTCAGACCGTCCTCGCTCACCTCCACGCTCTCGGCGGCGGCCGGGATCGGGTTCATGTCCAGATCGAAGCTCATCAGCGGCTGGTAAGCCATCATGATGAACCGGATCTCGTTGACGAAGCTGGACTTCTGCGGGTCGATATTATCGGGCTCCGAGGCGATGTTGAGCCGGAGCACACCGGGCTCGGCGGTGCCGGTGTCGGCAGCGGGCTGCTCGGGGGCAGCGGTCGGCTCGGCTGCCGGGG
>DAOUGF010000145.1:0-5239 GCA_034429295.1 Chloroflexaceae bacterium | reverse complement strand
ACATCGACGAGTCCCACCCCGTGGGCACCCTGGCCGACCCCACGGTGGAGGAGGTGACCGGCGAGACCTACGGGCCGCTCAAGGCGCTCTGCGAGCAGGCCGCTGAAACCGCTCTGCCCGGCCGCACGCTGATCGTTCGCCCCGGCCTGATCGTCGGCCCCGACGACCCAACCGATCGCTATACCTACTGGCCCGTGCGGATCGCCCGCGGCGGCCCTTTCATCGCCCCTGAGCACCCCGGCTACCTCGTGCAGTACATCGACGTGCGCGACCTCGCCGAGTGGACGATCCGGCTGATCGAACAGGGCAAAACGGGCGTCTACAACGCCACCGGCCCCGAGCGCCCCCAGCCGATCGGTGAGCTGTTCGAGATCTGCGCCGAGGCCGCGGGTAAGCCTGCCGAGCCGGTTTGGGCGAGCGCCGCGTTCCTGGCTGAGCAGGGCGTGTCGCCTTGGATGGAGCTGCCGCTCTGGGTGCCGGAGGTGCCCGAGATGATCGGCTTCTCGCAGGTGAGTATCGAGAAGGCCCTGGCCGACGGCCTGGCCTTCCGCCCTGCCCGCGACACAGCCGTCGACACGATCGCCTGGGCCGCCACGCGCCCCGCCGACTACCGCTGGCGCGCCGGCCTCGCTCCTGAGAAGGAAGCCGAGCTGCTGGAGAAGTTGCGCAGCGCGACGTAAGCTGTCCGACTTCTCCCGTCTCACCGCTCCCTGCTACTTCTGCCTCGCCGCCTCCAGGGTGATGTACCCGAGCAGCAGGAAGGCGCCGAAGAGCCCGCTCACGCCGAACAGGCGCGGGTAGGCGGTCGGGTCGGTGAGCACCATGAGAAGCTCGGCGGCCAGCGCCCCCGGGCTGGTGAACACATCCCAGGAGTTCCAGTGCAGGAAGCGGCCAAGATAGATGCCGACGCCGCTCAGGGCCACGGCAGCCAGCACGAAGGCCCAGCTCGCCGCAGCGCCGAGCCGCTCGCGCACCAGCCCCTGCATGAGATGCAGCGAGGCCACGCCGAGCAGGCAGCCCGCCCAGGCGAAGGCCAGCAGCGTGCCGATGTTGTACCACCAGACGAAGTCCATCGCCGGCAGATGGACGAAGTCGGTCATCAGGTAGGGCGCGTTGGGCAGGAAGAGCAACCAGAGCGCCCCGGCCAGCAGGGGCGTCCAGACCGCCCGCGGCCTGCTGGCGGTGCTCTGCACGGCCCAGATCGCCGCCAGGTACGGTATCCAGGCCAACCACAGGTTCCAGAGCAGAAATGAGTAGCCGCGAGCCCCCATCAGGCTGCGGCCTACGAGAAGCGCTACGGCGAGCGCGCTCGCCGCCAGGCAGGGGAGTAGCAGCCTGGGCATGAGGGTTCGTCTGGCTGTGAGTGTTGTGTTCATAGGCCTCCACAAAGACAGCGCTGGTATGCATGCTGTATGCTCACATGCTACCCCGCCCACGCCTTGAGTCCAAGGCACCGCGCACACAGGTGCTTGACCGCCCCGCTATCTTTATGGCATGGCACATCGCAGCATCTTCGCTCGCCTCGTCCTGCTCGTCGTCCTGCTGATCGTCGTCCTGATCCCGTACGGTTCAATCGCGGAGCGCCTGCCCTGGTTCGGCGCCATTGTCAATGGGCTTTTCGCAAGCGAGGCGGCCCACGCCGTCGCTCACACTTTGGGCTTTATCGCCGTCGGCACGTTCCTGCTTCGGATCTTTCCGGGGCTGCTGGCCCGCCCGTGGCTCTACTTCGGCCTGATCCTCGCCGTCGCGTTGGCCCAAGAGGGCCTACAGCTGCTCATGAAGGGGCGCGGCGTCGTGCTGAACGACATCACCGACATCGGCACGGATCTGGTGGCCGCCGGCCTCGTCTTCGCCCTCGCCCGTGCCGCCACCCGCTCGAGCCCGAGTCGCAGCCCCGTGGTAGAGTAGCCCTATGATCCGTCTGCTCGTAGTCGAGGATAATGAGCGGCTGCGGCCCGCCCTGGCGGCAGGGCTGGCCGCGACCGGCGCCGTGACGATCGTTGGCGATTGCGGCAGCGGCGAGGAGGCACTCGCTCACTGCCTAGCGGCACCGCCCGACGCCCTGCTGATGGATGTGCAACTCGTCGGCCCCTGGAACGGGATCGAGGCCACAGTGGCGATCCGGCGCGAGTTTCCACGCATGCCGGTGGTCTTCTACTCGATCCAGGACGACGACGCCTACTACCGGGCGTTCCGCCGCGCTGGCATCCTCAGCCACTATGCCTACGTGCGCAAGTCGAACTACCTGCTCCCCCAGCTGATCGTGCCGCTCATCCGCGACGCTGTGGAGGGCCGCAGCTATATCGACCCGGAGATCGAGGCCCGCGTTCAGGAGGTGAGCCGCAAAGATGAGCGCTCGCCGATGGCGCTGCTGGAGCCGTCGGAACAGCAGGTGGCGCGCATGCTGGCCGCCGGCATGAGCAATGAGCAGATCGCCGCCAGGCTCGGCTTCCGCGATAAGCGCACGATCAGCCGCACCAACGGCCAGATCTATGCCGCCTGGGGCCTCGCCGATAGCGCGGCCGACGAGAAGATCGCCCGCACCCGCGCCGCGCTGATCGTCCGGTCCGGCCGCCTGATCCAGTGGGACAAGGACGGCACCCCGCTCGTCCAGAACGAGCGCGGCGATTGGGAGCCTTTTGAATTAAGCGCTGAGCATTGAGCATGACCTACCGTCTGCTCACCCTCTTCGACTGGGCGCTGATCGCCACCTCGCTCTTCAACACGGTGATCATGCTCTGGCTCGGGCTGACGGTGCTGTTCAACGCCGAGCGGCGCACTTGGGGCACCTACCTGGCGGGGGGCGGCCTGCTGGTGGGCGCGGCCTTCTTCGTCGGCCACACGGCCGTGGTGGGGCGGGTGATCGGCACCTTCACCGGGGAGATGGAGCTCTGGTGGCGCCTGAGCTGGCTGGTGCTCCTTGGCGCGCCCTACCTCTGGTATGTGGTGATGGCCTGGTACAGCGGGGTCCTGGTGAGGCCGGCCGCCCGGCGCTGGCTCGCCGCCGTGAGCATGGTGGGCCTGCTGGCGCTGGCCATGCTGCTCTTCGGCGACCCGCTGCCGAGCTACGGAACTGTGGTGGGCCGCGGCGCAGCGCCCCTCTTCTCGGCCGGCCCGCTGCCGGCCGTCACCCTCGTCTACCCCGTCTACAGCATTTGCTGCACGCTCCTCGCCCTGAGCGTGTTGCGGGCGCCGGCCGGCTCGGAGCGCTTCATGGGCGATGTGGCGCGGCGTCGCTCTTTGCCCTGGCTCGTGGCCGCGTCGGTGCTGATGCTGGTCGTCAGTCTGGCCGTCGGCCTGGCCGCCGCTTGGGTGCTCCAGCAGGTGCGCACCGGCCAGCTGCCCGGCCTCAGCGCCGGCGTGCTGACGGCGATTATCGTCTTTGATCTCTTCGTGGAACTGCTGGTGGCCGCCGTCGTGGTGCTGATGGGCCAGGCGGTGGTGGCCTACGAGATCTTCACCGGCACCGCGCTGCCCCGCGGCGAGCTGCGGCGCCAGTGGCGGCGTGCCCTGGTGCTGGCGGGCGCTTACGGCCTGGTGATCGGCTGGAGCCTGAGCGGCGCCGGCATCCCCGAGCAGCCGATCTACCAGCTGCTCCTCGCCACGCTATTGACCACATTCTTCTTCGCGCTGCTGGGCTGGCGCTCCTTCCGTGAGCGGGGCGTGGCCATCGGCGGCCTGCGCCCGCTGCTTGGCGGGCAGCGTATGTACGATGGATTACTGCGGGCCCAGCCGGCGCCGGCCGGCGACGCTGCGGCCCCCTTCCGCGCCCTCTGTGGCGAACTGCTGGGCGCCCGCGCCGCCTACCTCGTGCCCCTCGGTCCGCTCGCCGCTCTCGCTGGCCCGCCGCTCTCCCTCTCTGCCGCGGCGGCGCCCGTCGCCGCAGCCCAGGCGCTCGCCCACAACCTGCCGCCCGAGCCGCCGCTCTGCCTAGCGGTCGATCCTCAGAAGCACGGGGGCGCCCACTGGGCCGTGCCGCTCCTCGGCGAGCGCGGCCCGATCGGCATGCTCCTCCTCGGCGAGAAGCGCGACGGCGGCCTCTACACCGAGGAGGAGATTGCGCTCGCCCGTGCCGCCGGCGAGCGCCTGATCGATGGGCAGGCCACCGCCGAGATGGGCCGCCGGCTCGTGGCCCTGCAGCGCCGCCGCCTCGCCGAGGGCCAGCTGCTCGACCGCCGCGCCCGCCGCCTGCTCCACGACGAGGTGCTGCCCCGCCTCCACGCTGCGATGCTGGCGCTCGCCGCGGTGCAGGGCGACCAGCCACCCACCACAGACGACCGACCACAGAGGACCGACCACCAGCCAGCGGGACACAACCCACCATCAACCACAGAAGCTTGGCCAGAGGGCGAGGCAGGGCGGACGGTCGTCGGTCGTCCGTCGTCCGTCGTCGACCATGGGCCGTCGCCCGCCGCCCGCCCCTCCGCCGAGGCGATCGAGCTCCTCGCCGACGTCCACAAGCAGATCTCCGACCTGCTCCACGAGCTGCCGCCTGTGGTCGGGCCCGAGCTTGAGCGCCACGGCCCCCTCGGCGCGCTGCGCCGCGCGGTGGAGGGCGAGTTGCCCGACGCCTTCGATAAGGTCGAGTGGGTGCTGGCCGCCGAGGCCGAGGCCGCGGCCCGCGCCCTCGACCCGCTGCGAGCCGAGACGCTCTACTACGCGGCCCGCGAGGCAGTGCGCAACGCCGCCCGCCACGGGCGCGGCGGCGAGCCGGGGCGCCCCCTCGCCCTGCGCGTGACGGCGGCCTGCCGGACGGCTCAGGGCCGCCCCACCGTGATCGAGCTCTGTGTGGAGGATGACGGCGTCGGCATCGCCGCGCGGGCCGGGAGCGACGAGGGGAGCGGCGCCGGCCTCACCCTTCACAGTACGCTCCTAGCCATCCTCGGGGGCGCCCTCACCTTCGAGAGCGCCCCCGGCGGCCCGAGCCGGGTGCTGATCAGCGTGCCCGTCGAGCCGCCGCTGGCCTGATGCGCGCCCTACGCCTCACCTGCCCCGTCTGCGGCCCGCCACTTCAGCACGGTGCCGCCCTGGCCCAACAGCACCGTGCCGGGGAAGACCCGCAGGCGCCACGGATCCAGCCGCAGCGCCGCGAAGCTCTCCGAGGTGGAGCTGCCCCACGTCGGGACGATCCCTGGGTCGTAGCCGACGGGCGGCGGGCCGTTGCGGAAGAGCTCCCAAACCATGATCCGCGTCTCGTCGTCGAGAAGCAGCGTGGCGCGACACTCGGCGGAGCAGGTAT
>DAOUGF010000144.1:0-7678 GCA_034429295.1 Chloroflexaceae bacterium | reverse complement strand
AGTGTGGCGATCGCCTGGTCGAGGGGCATGCCGGCGACCAGCGCGACGATCTCGCCGAGGAGCAGGCTGTTGATGTTGGTGTAGGCGACGAAGCTCCCCGGCGCCCGCTGCGGCACGGCGCCGTACACCGCAGCGATGATCCCGCTCCTGCCGCCCTCCCGCAGCACCGAGAGCCGCAGGTCGAGCCCTGAGGTATGGGTCAGCAGGTGGCGCAGCGTCACGCCGTGGGCCTGCAGGCCGGGAAGATAGAAGCGCGCCTCGGCGTCGAGGTCTAGCAGCCCGGCGTCGTGGAGGACGAGGGCCGCTGTGGCCGTGAACACCTTGGTGAGCGAGGCGATATCGAAGCAGTCGTTCGAGGCGACAGGGCGCGTGCCGGGGTCGGCGTACATCGTGGCGCCATAGGCCGCGTGGTGCACGGGCGCGCCGTCCCTTGTGGCGAGGATCACGCAGCCCGGGAAGATCTGCTCAGCGATGGCCGCGCCGGCGATCTCAGCGATCGAGCTCGTCATCGTGCGGCTCCCGGCAATGCGCTGCTGCATCTGCGCCAGCTAGAATCACATACGTTGCTCGGAATGTATGGCCGAAGCTTCGCCCCGAGTCGCTGTGAGGTACGGGCGCTGTCCGGGGCGAATGCTTCGGCCCTACGGGCCTACCGAGAGATTTCTGTGGTTCCATAGAGCGCATGCTCTGGCAGGCTTCTTGGGATCGAGGCACTGCCAATTGGCGTCAGAAAGCCGTCGCGGTACGGATAACGGACTACGCTGTACGGACGCTAGCGCACAAAGAGGCCGCGGCGCACAGCGATCTCCAGCACCCAGAGCGCTAACCCCAGGCCGAGCAGCCACGGCCAGTAGCCGTCCCTGGGCGCGCCAGCCGCGGGCGCAGCATCCACGCTGGGGGCGACCTCGGGGAGCACCTCGCCGCCGGTGGCCGCCGCAACCGCCTCGAGCAGCGCCTGGCCGCGGGCCGGGTCGGCGACCTGGCGATATTCGGGCGCGATGGGCTGCACATAGCCGATGTCGCGCTGCTGAAGCCCGCCGTCCCGTAGCAGCACCACGGAGATGAGGTAGGCGCCCGGCGTGGCGAGGTTGAGATCCTGGGTGTAGCGGCCGGGAGCCGTCTGCCGCACCTCGAAGCTGCGCTGCGCACCGTCGGGGAGCGTGACGCGGGCGTTCACGGCGGCCAAGTCGAGGGGCGCGCCGCCAGGCTCGACGGCGTCCACCACCAGGCGTGAGCCGCCGGGGCGCGGCTCGATCCGCACCTGCAGCGGGCCGCTATCGGGCTCGGGCAGGGTGTAGCGCACCATCTGGGCCCAGAAGCGCTCGAAGCCGGGCCAGCGGGTCCACTCGGCGGCCCAGGGATCGCCGGCGCTCGGCGTCCAGGCCACCGCGCGGCCTAAGCCGTACTGCCAGACGGCGAGCAGCGGGTCGTCCTCGGGCGAGCGCAGCACCACCTCGGCGGTGTCGCGGGCGGTTGTGGCCACATAGCCCCGCAGACCGGGCAGCTCGGCGGGCGAGAAGTCGCGGACGATCGGGTGGGCCTGGCTGAGGCTGGCCTGCAGATCGCCCTCCACCACAGGATCGGCGCGGGCGATATCGCTCTCCAGCAGGGTGAGGCGGGGGATGTCCTCAGGCTCGTCGGCGAAGTAGTAGCGCCCGTTGCCCCAGCGGGCAAGCTGCTCGAGCAGCACCGTGTCGGAGTCCTCGCCGATGGCGATCGTGGAGAGGCTGATCTCGGCGGCGCGGGCCGCTTCGACGAGCTGCTGGTAGGCGCCGAAGTTGTTGCTGAAGCTGCGCCCGTCGGTGAGCAGCACGGCGTGGCGCACGCTCACCGGCTGCTCGGCCAGCGGAGGCAGGCCGGTGGCGAGGGCCTGTTCGATGTCGGTGCCGCCGCCGCTCGGCAGCTGGCCGATCTGCTCCTGGATGCTCGCGAGGCTGGCGCCGTCGCCCACCTGCTGGAAGGGCACTACCCAGAGTGTGCCGGTATCGAAGGAGAGGATGCCGATGCGATCCTCGGGCTGGAGGCTCTCGGTGGCGAGGATGGCCGCCTCCTTGGCCATGTCGAACTTGCTCACGCCGAAGGCTGCGGTCATGCTGGCCGAGCGATCGACGATCAGCAGCAGGGCGATCTCGGTGCGCTGGGGGCGGGGCGGCGGCTCCATCGTCACCGGCAGGGCCTCCTCCAGCGGCGTGCCCTTGTAAGCGCCGAGGGTGTAGGAGTTGCGCCCACCGATCGCCACCAGGCCGCGGCCCTCGCTGCGGACGAACTCGCGTACGCCGGCCATCTGGTCGAGGGTGAGCGAGGCGGCCGGCACATCGATCAGCACCAGGCCGTCGTAGGGCGCCAGGTTCGAGAGCTGGGCGGGGAGGCCCTGTGGGGCGATACGGTTTGTCTCCACCCCCTGGCGCTCGAGGGCGTCGGCGACCAGGGCGGCCTCGGCGTCGTTGGCGGCCACCAGCAGCACCCGTGGCGGCGGATTGATCACGGCGGTCGCGGCGCCGCGGTTATTCTGGGTGAAGGTATCGCCCGATGCGGGGCTCAGCTCGGCCTGCAGGCGCACCACGCCGGGGGCGCCCGCGACGTGGCGGAAGGTGTAGCTCTCGTCGCCGGGCGTGATGGCGATCTCCTGCTCGCCGAGCAGCGTCTCGCCCTCCCAGAGGCGCAGGCGCCCGGCGACGATGGTACCCGGCTCGCCCGGCGCTGGCGTGTAGCGCACGGCGATCTCGATCGGAAACTCCTCGCCCGCTCGCAGGCTGCGGGGCGCGCTGACGCTGGTCACCGCTACCTCGGGCAGCGCCGCGGGCGCCACCGGCACCACATCGATCCTCACGCCGGCCTCGGCGGCGAGGCGCGCCTCGGTGAGGGTGGCGTCGTTGGTGGCGAGGCCGTCGGAGAGCAGCACCACCCTGCCGCCGCCGGGGAGCAGCGCGCGAGCCGCCCGCAGCCCCGCGGCCAGGTCGCTCGCCGAGCCGTCGGGGAGGATGGGCAGCGTATCCTCTGTTGGGGGTTCGGTTTGGGGGCCGCTCACCACATTGGCGCCCACGTAGAGCACCCGCGCGCTGCTGCTGTCTCGGGCGAGTTGGGCCGCCCGGTCGCGCAGGGCCGCCCGGCCCGCGGCCGTGAGGCTGTCCGACTGATCGGCGAGCACCACGAGCGGGCCTTCAGGGGCGGGCGCAGCGCCGACGATGGGGTCGGCCAGGGCCAGGATCACGGCGGCCACGGCCAGCAGGCGCAGCACGAAGGCCAGGGGCGCGACGCGCACCCCGCGCCAGCGCCAGATGATGGCGACGGCCGGCAGGATCAGCAGCAGCCAGAGCAGTTGTGGATTGCGGAAGATCATCAGGATGGGTTAGCCCAGGGTGTCCACGTAGTCCTTCGCCTCTTTCAGCCCGAGGCCGCTCCGCTCGCGCAGCAGCTTGATCGCCTCGATCTTCCGCCCCTCGGCCACAAGTAGCCGCAGCTGGGCGTCGAGCTCCAGCGGCGGGGGCGTCTCTCCCAAGGGATGAGCGGGGCTGAGCGCGGGCGCCTCCACCGCGACGCCCTGCTGGAGCGCATCAACATAATCTTTAGCTTCCTTGAGGCCCAGGCCTGTCAGCTCGCGCACCCGCTTCACCGCCTCGATCTTGCGGCCAGCGGCGAGCAGCGCCGTAGCGTCGGTTCGCACATCGCCGATGAGTGCCGGCTCCGTCCGCTGCGGCGGCAGGTCGGCGTCGAGTCGCGGAGTGCGGTCGAGCGAATTGCCCCAACTGCGATTGATCAGGAACACCGCCACCATCGCGCCGATCACCAGGATCAGCAGCAGGCCGCCGAGGGCCAGGATGAGCATTGATATCGCCATCACCTATATCTCCGCTATGGCGCGGGGGCGCCCGTGAACATACAACCACTCCACGAGCATCACGACGAGGGCGCCGCCGGCGAGCCAGGGCCAGAGCGAGCGTTGCTCATCGGCCGGGCCTGTCGTGGCCGGGCTCCCCCCGATCGTCCGTGGCAACTCTCGCGGCGTCAGGTCGGATTCAAGCGCCGCCCCGGCATTCACCGGCAGGCGCCCCGTGTACAGCGTGCGGTCGCCGGCCCGCTCCGCCAGCGAGTAGACTCCCGGCTGGTCGAGGCTCAGCGTCAGCGCCTCGCCCGGCGGCACCTCCAGCAGTTCCACGCTCCCATCCGGCGCCCCGAGCTCCAGGCGGGTGGCGCGGGGGTCGGGGCGCAGCGTGATCGTCTCGCCAAGCAGCGCCGAGGCGGGCGGCGCCGATGGTGTGAGGTCGCGCACGGTGCGCGCCACGAGCACAGGGAAGGCGAGGCGGGTCGTCAGGTTGCCCTGCCCGAGGTCGAAGGCCCAGACGGCGATCTCGCTGGCCCCCACCCGCCCGCGGAGCATGAGGGGCTGCTCGCCGCGGCTGAGCAAGACGGAGAAGCCCTCCGGGGGCGTCACCTCCCGCACTTGGCCAAACTGGACCGTGCCGAGGCTCACGCCTTCGAGTAGTGTGGCGCCGGGGGCGACCCTGAGAGCGGCATCGTCGATGGGCTCGCGCCCGCGGCTGGCGACGGTGAGCAGCGGCGAGCCCGGCGGCGGGCGAATAGCGAGCACGCCGCCCGCAGGCCAGCTCTCGGGCAGGAAGCCGTCGAAGATCGTCAGGTCGGCGTCGGAGCCGGCGTAGGCGATCGGGTCCATAATTGTGAGCTCGAGGCCCGGCACGGCGCGCAAGGCCCGCTCGAGGGCGTCGGGGCTCGCGGAAACCAGCAGCGCGCGGACGGGCCGCGTCTGCAGGAGCGAGACGCTCGCCGTGTCGTCGGTGGGCAGGCCGTCGTCGCCGTCGAGCTCGGCCCGCAGGAGTGCGACGCCTCGCGGCACCGCCCAGGTGAGCTCAGCCTCGCCGTTGGCCTGGAGGGTGACTGGGCGCGTGTCGAGCAACTGCCCATCGCCGTAGAGTCGCAGGAGCGTGCGGATGGGCCTCGCGCCATAGTTGACGGCGCGGGCGTAGACTTGCACAGGCCCGCTGCCGCGGGCGCGCGTGGCGAGGGCGACGATGGCGCGGTTATCGAGCGGGGCGCCCACCGACTGCCACTCGATCGGTAGGGGCGCGGGGCGACCGTTCAGGGTGGCGGCGAGGGCGGGAAGGGCGGCGTCGGTGATGACGACCACGCGGGGGGCCGGGCGGCCCTGTAGCGCGGCCTCGGCGAGGGTGAGAGCCGACGCGAGGTCGGTGCCGGTGCCGGCGGCCTCGATAGCCTCCAGAGCGGCGAGCAGCCGCGGGGCGCCGTCCACTCCGGCGCTGTCGAGCAGGCGAGCCTGGGCGCCGGCGGCGATCAGGGTGACGCTGCCGCGGGTGCCCATCGCTCCGATCAGATCGCGGGCGCGGGCGCGAGCGACCTCCAGCCGTGTCCCGCCGCCAGGCGCGGGCGCCGCCATGCTAGTGGAGGTATCGATGATCACCGCCGTGTGGCGCTCGCCCTCGAAGAGGGCAAGGGACCACTGGGGCTTGGCGAGGGCGAAGCCGAGCAGGGCGGCTGCCAGTAGATGGAGCAGCAGCAGCAGTGTGAGTGGCAGGCGCCGCCGGCGCTGGGCCTCCTGCTTGCGCGGCATCAGCTGCCAGAGCAGCAGCGACGGCACAACCACCCGCCGCCGCCGCTCCCGCAGCATGTGCAGGATGACGATCACGGGGAGGGTGAGGAGGGCGAGGAGGCCCAGCGGGGCGAGCAGACTCATCGATGCTCCAGAGGCGGTAACACGGTGACAAGGTGACAGGGTGCCAGGGTGAGATCCTGACGGTGCCGACAGGCGCCATCCTCCACCCCGTCACCTAGGGCGAGCGGAACGAACAGGTCACCCCTCACGACAGGAGGCGGCGGGCGCGCAGATAGGGCACCACCTTCTGCTCCAGAGGCCAGTCGCTCATCACGGGGGCGTAGGTGACGCCGCGGCCAGCGCAGATGCGGGCGAGCCGCTCGCGCCAGGCCGCCACACTCCGCCGGTAGCTGCGGAGGGTCGGCTCATCGAGGGTGATCGGCAGCCGCTGGCCGGTCTCGCTATCCTCGAGCTCGAGGGGACCCTGCAGCTCGGGCTGCAGGTCGCGCCGGTCGAGCAGGTGGAGCACCAGAGTCTGCCAGCGGGGCGGCTGGAGGGCGCGCAGGCCCTCCTCCAGATGATCGGGTGCCAGCAGGTCGGAGCAGATCACGAGCAGGCCGCCTTGGGGGTGGCGGCGGGCGTGCTGCTGAAGCACCGGCGCGAGGCGCGTCGCGGGCTGAGGAGTGATCCGTTCAACGAATTGCAGCAGCTCGATCAGCCTGCCCTTCCCCTGAGCCGGCCCGAAGCTGGGAAGAGGGCCGGGGCCGAAGGGCTGGACGTGGAGGCGGTCGGAGTGGGCGAGCGCGAGGTAGCCGATGGCGGCCACCAGCTGCTGGGCCAGCCGCAGGCGGGGCGGGCTGCCGATCGTCATGCTCCGCGAGGCGTCGATCAGCAGGTGAACATTCACATCCTGCTCGGCCTCGCCGAGCTTCACCAGCACATGGCTCTGGCGGGCGTAGGCGTTCCAGTCCACATAGCGCAGGTCGTCACCGCTCGTGTAGGGCCGATGGTCGCTGAAGATCGTCGCCGGCATCTGATGTCGGCTGGGGTGCTCGCCGCTGGCCGGGTTGCCCCGCAGAGTGCGCTGGGCCTGGAGGCTCATGCGCTCCAGGCGGCGCAGGAACGCCTCGTCGAAGAGGGGCGCCTCGCGGGGCTCGGGGCGCCGCCCGATCAGCGCCGGTCGGCGACTTGCGGCCCGCCCTGGGCTCGTCGCTCGTCGCTCGTCGCTCGTCGCTCTGCTACGGCGTAAAATAGTCTTGAACCACATCGCGCAAATCCGCGGGGATACGGAGCGGGTCGTCGCCGATCTCAACAGGATCGCCGCTCTGGCTGCCGGGGGAGAAGTCGCCGCTGCCGGAGGTGCCACCGGCGCTCGCCGGGCCATCGGGATCGCCCTCGGTGGAGGTGTCGCCCTCGCCCTCGCTCTCCAGCTCAAGAGGCACGCCCTCAACCCCGAGGCGATCGGCGCCCTGGCGCTCGCGCTGCTCGCCGGGCAGGGTGCCCTGGCCCGCGCCGCCGCCGCCCTGGCTCTGGGCCTGGCTCTGCTGCTGGCCTTCGCCCTGGCCTTGGCCCTGGTCCTGGCCTTGCGCTTGGCCCTGCTGGCCCTGGCCGAGCTGCTCCACCACACCGGCGAGATTTTCGAGGGCCTGGGCGGCCTCCTGCGGGCCCTGCTCGAGCCCGTCGGCGCTCTGGCGCACCTGGTCGGCGAGGCCGGGGTTCGTCTGCTCGATCTGCTCGGCGGCCTCGCGGAGCGCCTCAGCCAGATCTTCGCGGGCGTCTCTTGAGAGCTGGTCGGCCTGGTCGGCGAGCTCCCGCAGGCTGCTGGCCGCGCCCGCTACGTCGCCCCGGTCGAGCGCCTCGGCGGCGGGCCTGGTCACGCTCTGGTCGCGCAGCGCGTCGGCGAGGGCGGCTGCGGCGGCCACATCGCCGGGGCCGGGAAAGGCCGCCTCGCCAGGGATCTGCTGGTTGCCGGCGGGGGGCTGGAAGGGCTCCTCGGGGAAGCGCTCGTTGGGATCGGGAGCCGTGGCCAGGGGCGGCAGCGGCTCGGCGAGCGCATCAGGGAGGCGCGGGCGGATCCCCGAGAGGACAACCAGACCGGCGAGGAGCAGCGCC
>DAOUGF010000143.1:0-6895 GCA_034429295.1 Chloroflexaceae bacterium | reverse complement strand
GCGGGAAGGGCGAGCCCGCGTTCTCGTCATCGAACATGAACAGAACGGCATCCTGGGCGGAGCTCGCCGGGTTGTGCAGCACCGGCGTCAGATCGACGCCTTTAAAGATCCAGGCGTCGCGCTCCGGCACCTCCGCCAGCGTCGCCAGCGTCGGCATCACATCCACCAGGCTGGCCAGGGCGGTGGTGCTCTGCGGCGTTGGGAAGAGCACAGGGTTCGCGATCGTCAGCGGGATGTTGATCGCCTCGTGGTAGGCGTTGAACATCTTCTGGCGCAGGCCACCGTGGGCCAGCCCGAGCTCGCCGTGGTCCGAGGTGCGGATGACCACGGTGCTCTCCCAGAGGCCCTGGGCCTCGAGAGCGTCGAGCACCGTGCCGATATGCCCATCGACCAGTTTCAGCAGATATGCGTAGAGGTTGACGTAATTGCGATAGTCGGGCGCGGGCGGCGGCTTCAGCGCACCCAACCCGGCCGCCAGGAAGAGCAGCGTCTGGGCGTGGGCCGTGGGCTTGTTGTTGGTGAGCAGTTGCTCGTTGCGCGAGGGGAGGTCGGTCCACTCGATCCCTTGCTCGTACTTATCGCTCACGGCGGCGTACACGGCATCGTCGTCGATGGTGCGCGGGTAGGCCAGCACATCGTGGGGGTTCACGAACGAGACAATCAGCGCGAACGGCCGCTCTGCGGTGGACTCCGGCGTCTGCGTGGCGAGGAAGTCGGCCGCCTGCTGTGCGTAGGCAGTGTCATGGTTGGCGACGCCTCCGCCGAACCCTTCAGGATCGACATTCTCGCCGGAATCGGGCTCGACCCAGCCCTGGAAGCCGTACGCCGCCACGTCGGTCGCGCTCGGCTTGCCGCCGTCGCGCCCCTTCGACAGGTGCCACTTGCCGCGGTACTGGACGTTGTAGCCGGCCGAGGCCAGCATGCGCGCCATGTTCTGGATGTCGCGGGGCAGCTGCGGCTCGAACGGCGAGATGGGGCCGCCTGAGGTGAGGGTCGCGGTAACGCCGTGCTGCGCCGGGTAGAGCCCGGTGAAGAGCGTGCTGCGGCTGGGCGAGCACATGCACGAGTTGCAGAAGGCGCGGGTGAAAGTCAGCCCGCGGTCGGCGATGCGCTTGCGGTTGGGGAGATTCGCGTCGGCCCAGCCGGCGGGCCAGTAGCGGGGGTAGTGCTCCTGGTCGGTGATGATGATCAGGATGTTCGGGCGCCGGCGAAGGGCCTGTGCCGGCGCGGAGGCGTGCGCGCCCTGGGCGGCCGGCAGGGGGACGCCGGCGAGGCCGGCGGTGGCGCCGATGAGCGCAGCGCCGGTAGCCTTGAGCACAGTGCGGCGCGAGATCTGAGGCGGCTGTGATACGGTCGCATCCCCCGCATCGGCTGCGCCCGCCATATCTGCGGCTGGCACGTCGGCATCGGCTGCGCAAGGCTGATTGACGCGTGGATCGTCCGGCAGCGATGATGTCACGTTAGGCCCCTTTCGTCTGCTAGTGCTGGTCAACGGTCGCCGCGCCTGGCGCTCGGCGTCTCTAACAGGCGAGCCCTATCATAGGGCGCTTTTTTGGCAGCAGGTAGTGTGCCAGGTCATCATCCGGGGATGATCGCGGTCATAGCGAAATAGGTACAGTTGGATGACACAGCTCTGTGGCCGAGACGGCGCCGGCCGTGGCGCTGCTCAATCCACAAGGCCGTGGCGCAGCGCGATGATCGCTGCCTGGGTGCGGTCGGAGACGCCGAGCTTGCTGAAGATCGCGCTGACATAGTTACGCACCGTCCCCTCGGAAAGGAAGAGCTGCGCGGCGATATCGGTGTTCGTCATGCCGTTGGCCAGCAGCTGTAGCACCTCGCGCTCGCGCTGGCTCAGGCGCTCGGCGAGCGTTGTGTCGTAGGCGGGCGGGCTGCTGGCGACGTGAGAGAGCAGCTTCCCCGCCACGGCCGGGTCCACGAACGTGCGGCCGGCGACGGTGCCTTTGATCGCCTCGATCAGGCCGGCGCGGGGCGTATCTTTGAGCAGGTAGCCCGCGGCGCCGGCGCGGATGGCGTCGAAGACCCACTCGTCGGCGTCGTAGGTTGTGAGCGCCAGCACATGCACCGTTGGGTGCTGCTCGCGGATCAGGCGCGTCGCCTGGACGCCGTTCAAGCCGGGCATATTCAAGTCCATCAGCACCACATCGGGCTGCGTCTCGGCCGTCAGGGCGACGGCGCGGGCGCCATCTTCGGCCACGCCCACCACCTCGATCTCGGGGGCGGTGCCGAGGATCACGCGCAGCCCCTCGCGCACCACATCCTGATCGTCGCAGATCACCACGCGGATCATCGTTCGTCGCCCTCTTTCTCTCTTGCACATCCTGGCTGGCAGCGCTCGGGAAGCTGCTCAGCCGGCGGGCCTCAAAGTTCGTTGCGCTCCATGTGGAGCGCGGCAGATCGCGGCTCGGGGCCGGGCCATCCGCCACGGGAGTTTTCGACCAGATAGTGGGACAGGTCGAGCGACAGCCGGACCGTTGTGCCGTGCGGTGTGCTTTCGATCGCAAGCGTACCCCCGAACATCTCGGCGCGCTCGCGCATCCCCTTGATCCCCAGACGCGCCGAGCCGGCGCCAGCAGGATCGAAGCCGCGCCCATCATCGGCGATGGTGAGGGCCAGCTGGTCGCCATCGCGCGCCAGCGCGACGCGCACCCGGCTGCCTCGGGCGTGGCGCACGACGTTTGTGAGGGCCTCCTGCGCCACCCGGTAGACACACTGCTCGACCGGCGGCGGGAGCGCCTCGAGGTTGCGGGGCAGAGCCAGATCGAGCTGCAGGCCGGCGCGGGTGGTGACCGACTCGGCCAGCCTGCGGAGCGCCAGGGCCAGCCCGAGATCCTCGAGGGGGCTTGCCCGCAGCGATTGGAGCGCGTGGCGGGCCTCGGCGAGGCCGCCCCTGGTGCCTTGCAGCGCTTGGGCCAGCAGCGCGCGGGCCTTGGCCCGGTCGCTCTCCCAGAGCGCATCCACAGCCTCCAGCTGCACCGTCACGCCGCTCAGCGCGTGGGCCAGCGTATCGTGGAGCTCGCGCGCCATGCGGTTGCGCTCGTGGCTCACCGCCAGCTGCTCCACCGTCGCTGCGTAGTGCGCGAGTTGGCGGTGCGCCTTGGCCAGCGCTTGCTGCCGTTCGCGCTGCCGGGCGAGCAGCCAGGCCAGGCCGGCGCCTACGCCGGTGACCGACATCAGCCGCGCGCCCACGATCACCACGTAGAGCGGGTAGAGCGGGCCGCTGACCGTGATGAACGGGAAGCTCATGGCCGCGTCCAGCAGCGTGAGCACCATGCCCGCCAGGGTGACGCGCAGCATGTCGTAGCGCCATGCGAGGAACAGCAAGAGCACCTGGAACACGATCCAGAGGCGCAGCATGAACAGTAGCGCCACCAGCTCGCGGCGCTCGGGCGGGATAAACCACTGCAGGGTGATGGCCTTCTCGGCGAGTGCGCCGCCGGCGATCAGGAGGAGGCCGACCGGGAGAAAGCGGCGCCCGAGCAGCTGCTGCCACCAGGGGAAGTGGGTGTAGACCACCGCGGCAATGGGCATGAGGGTGGTCAGCACAAGCGACTGGTCGAGTGGCACCTCGATGCCGAACCTCGCGGCCAGCAGGAGCCGGAAGAGGGGCTGCACCAGGAGGAGGAGCAGGGCGTATAGCTGGAGGAACTGTAGAAGGGCCGGCTCTATTGCGTTGCGTTTCATCGGCGGCTCCCTTGTCGCCACATTATAGGGAGGTTAAAGCGGGCGCGGTAGTGACGCCAGCCATGGGTGAGGGATGACAGGCGCCGGTGCTGCTATGACAGCTGTCATCCCGCACCGGGCGCTTGGGCGAGGCGGCCCGTGGGGCGAGGCGGGCGGCCCCGGCAAGATGGCATAGGCATGCTTAGTGCCGTTCAGTCACCAGTTCCGAAGGGCCTTGACAACGCCGGGAAAGCGTCGTATACTCCCGAAAGTGTCACTTTCACAACAGGCCGGGCGGCCGATTTTTTAGGTCGCGGTTTAGTGCCGTTTCGACACTAAAAATCGAGCTGCGCGGCGCTTTTTTCAACCTCAATTAGTGTTAAACAAACACTAATTACCGGCGCCAAGCACAGGAGCAACCCAATGACCGCAGGGCTATACCACACGTCGCCGGAGACGGCGGCCACCCTCGCTGAGGAGATCCGCGCCCTCAAGGCGCAGCGCAACGCCGTGATCCTGGCCCACAACTACGAGTACGGCGAGATACAGGACATCGCCGACTATGTGGGCGACTCGCTGGGCATGGCCCAGTACGCCGCGAAGAGCGACGCCCCGGTCCTGGTGGTCTGCGGGGTGCACTTCATGGCTGAGACCTCGGCCATCCTCTCGCCTGAGAAGACCGTGCTCATCCCCGATCCGGAGGCAGGCTGCTCGCTGGCGGCCTCGATCAGCGTGGAGCAGCTGCGGGCCTGGAAGGCCGAGCACCCTGGCGCCGTGGTGGTGAGCTACGTGAACACCACCGCCGCCGTGAAGGCCGAGAGCGACTACTGCTGCACCTCGGGCAACGCCGAGCGGGTGATCCGCGCCATCCCCGAGGACAAAGAGATCCTGTTTCTGCCCGACATGTTCCTCGGCTCCTACCTGCGGCAGATCACCGGCCGCAAGATGCAGATCTGGGCGGGCGAGTGTCACGTCCACGCCGCCATCCGCCCGGCCATGGTCGAGCGGCAGCGGGCCGCCCTGCCCGGCGCCGAGTTCCTCATCCACCCTGAGTGCGGCTGCGTGAGCAGCACCATGCACTACCTGGCGAACGGCACCATCTCCGGCGAGGGCACCCACATCCTCTCCACCGAGGGCATGATCCGCCACGCGGCCCAGAGCGGCGCCACCCAATTCGTGGTGGCCACGGAGATCGGGGTGCTGCACCGCATGCGCAAGGCCAACCCCACCAAGCAGTTCGTGCCGATCGACGAGTCGATCGCCTGCAAGTACATGAAGATGATCACGATGGAGAAGCTGCGCGACAGCCTGCGCGACATGACCCACGTGGTGACGGTGGAGCCGGAGCTCGCGGCGCGGGCCCGCACGGCTATCGAGCGGATGATCGCGCTGTAGGGCCGAACTATTCGCTCAGCGAACACTTCGGCTCCAGCCTGAGAATAGACCATGGACTACAGTATCAACGCCCCGCGCTACGCGCTCACGCGGCTCCCCTACGCCCCTGCCCGGCGCACCGGCGTGCTGGTGATCGGCGCCGGCGCCGCCGGCCTTTCCGCGGCCCTCGTGGCGGCCGAGCGCACCCACGTGACGGTGCTGGCCCGCGGCGCGCTCCCCGAGAGCAACTCGGCCTGGGCTCAGGGCGGCATCGCCGCGGCTCTCGACGCCGCCGATTCGGCCAGCGCCCACATCGCCGACACGCTGACGGCCGGCGCCGGCCTCTCCGACGAGGCCGCCGTGGCCGCCCTAGCCTTCGAGGCCCCCGCCCTTATGCGCGAGTTGGCCGCCCGCGGCGTGCCCTTTGAGCGCGAGGACGAGGACCAGTTCGCGCTCGGCCTGGAGGGTGGCCACTCGGCCCGCCGCATCGTCCATGTTGGCGACGCCACGGGTTGGGCCGTCACCAGCCAGCTGATCGCCGAGGCCCGCGCCCACCCGCGGATCACGCTGCTCGAGGGCTGGCAGGCGGCCGATCTGCTCGACAGCGGCGGCCGGATTGTCGGCGCCCTGGCCCGCGACGCCGCGGGCGGCTGGCACTGGCTGCTCGCCGCCGCAACGATCATCGCCACCGGCGGCGCGGGCGCCCTCTATGGGCTCACCAGCAACCAGCCTGTGGCCCTCGGCGAGGGCATCGCCATGGCCTACCGCGCCGGCGCCGAAGTGGCCGACATGGAGTTCGTCCAGTTCCACCCCACTGTCTATCGCACCAGGGCGGGCCAGGGCTTCCTGATCACCGAGGCGGCCCGCGGCGAGGGCGGCATCCTGCGCACGCCAGCCGGCGAGCGCTTCATGCCTGCCTACGACCCCCGCGGCGAGCTCGCACCCCGCGACATAGTCACCCGCGGTATCTACGCTGCGATGCGGGCCGCTGGCAGCGATCATGTGTTGCTGGATCTCACCCACCTGCCGGCCGCGACGATCGAGCGCCACTTCCCGACGATCTGCGCCCGCCTGCGGGCCGACGGCATCGACCCGGTGACCACGCCGATCCCTGTGGCCCCGGCCTCCCACTACCTCATGGGCGGCATCCGTACCGACTTGGAGGGCGCCAGCAGCCTGCCGGGCCTCTTCGCCGCGGGCGAGGCCGCCTGCACCGGCGTCCACGGCGCCAACCGCCTCGCCTCGAACTCGCTGCTGGAGTGCCTGGTGTTCGGTCGCCGCGCGGGGTACGCCGCCGCACGGCAGGTTGAGAATGCAGAGGCGAGGAGCGAGCATGCCTTCCGCGGGAAGGATGTCCGGCAGGCTCACCTCCCGCCGCTCACTGCTCGCCCCTGGCGTGATGAGCTCGCGGCCATCATGCGCGCCGCGGCCGGCCCGCTACGCGACGGCGATGGCCTGCGAGCTGGCGCCTTGGCCCTCGCGGAGCGGCCACTACAGGCCGATCCCGACGACGCCTACGGCATCGCTGCGGCCAACGCCACCCTGACAGCCCGCCTGATCGTGGCGGCGGCGCTGCTGCGGGAGGAGAGCCGCGGCGGCCACTTCCGCACCGACTTCCCCGCGCCGCGGGAGGTCTGGCGTCGCCACAGCGTGCAGGCCCGTGGACGCTCGCCTTTCCTGGTCGAGAGCGTGGCCCCCGCGCCCGTGCTTGCCCACGCTGCCGACTGATGGCGCTACGGCACCGCCGGCACAGTTGTGCCGGAGAGCACCTCCGGCCCGCTAGGCTGCGGGCTACCCTCGGCCGGCTCGACGGTCACGAAGACCCGCTCGATCTGGCCGA
>DAOUGF010000142.1:0-4249 GCA_034429295.1 Chloroflexaceae bacterium | reverse complement strand
GCGATCCGGCGTGCCGGCGCCACTCCGCCGCAGGCAAGCAGAGCTGTCGGGCAGCTTCGCCTCCTCCACAATACCCGTGGGCAGCGAAGCTGCGGGGCAGCTGCCGCCTCGCTGGTAGTGCCGCTCCCGCTCTCGGCGCAGAGGGGCATGCAGCAATGGCATGCGGATTGAGGCGGGCATCGGCTTCGGGGGTTCCAAGGGGGCAGCCGCCCCCTTGGCGGGGAGCGCGAGGGGCGGAGCCCGCTCGCAGCTCCACCCACCGCGCAGGCGGTACTGGTATGCGGCAGCGCCCCGCAACGGGCGTCGGCACGATGAGGGCTTGGGGCGCGGGGGCGGCAACGCCCGCTCACTTTACTCATGCCCTGGCGTTAGCGCACCTCCTCCGGGCCGATGAGATGAGTCGCGTAGGGCAACTCGAGCATCTGGTGGAGGGTGCCGTCGCCGAGCGTGAAGCTGTAGACGCCATCCTCGTCGCCGCCCACAGCGTGGGCCAGCAGCAGCTCGCCGTCCAGCGCGATCAGGTCGGTCGCCGGCCACCCGTCGGGCAGCTCCCAGCGCTGCACTGCGCCGCTCTGCAGGTCGAGGCGCGAGATGCTGCGGCGCATGTCGTTGTTCGACTGATTCCACATCGGGTTGTGATAGGCGTAGAGCGCGCCGTCTACGACCGCGCCCCAAACCGGCGAGGGCGCGCTCTGCAGCGGCCTGAGCCGCGGCTCGCCGCCCAGGTCGAGCACCAGCACATCGCTCGCCTAGGCCGGTGGCTGCCGCCAACTTGCGGCGTTGAGCAGAAGGAAGTCGCCCTCGTGGGGGATGATCCGCCAGATAAGGGGAGCACGATGGCGGTCGCTTCCTCGTTCGGCCAGTGGCTCAAGCAGCGCCGCAAAGCGCACGACCTTACCCAGGAGCGGTTAGCCGAGCAGGTGGGGTGCTCGGCTGAGATGATCCGAAAGATCGAGGCGGGATCCCGCCGGCCATCGCGCGAGATCGCGGAGCGCATGGCCCAGTTTTTGGCCTTGGCACCCGACGAGCGGGCCCAGTTTGTGCAGCTCGCTCGCCGCGCCGCGCAGCCGGCGCCCGCGCCGAGTCTGTGGGTGCCCTCAGAGGGCAGCGCACCCCAACCGCCTCCAGCGGAAGACGTCCAGCCCGCCGCCGGCTCGACGGGCGTTGAGCGCCCCGCGCCGCCGTGTGTCATACCCGCGCCGCCCACGCCCCTGATCGGGCGTGAGCGCCTGATCGCCGATGCAGAGGCGTTGCTGCGGCGCGATGCCGTACGGCTTCTGACCCTAACTGGCTCTGGAGGGACAGGGAAGACGCGGGTTGGCCTGCAGCTCGCCCGCAATCTCGCCGGAGCCTTCGCCAATGGTGCCTACTTCGTCGCCCTGGCCGCGATCAGCGATCCTGAGCAGATCGTTCCGGCGATCGCGCAGACCCTCGGGGTGCGCGAGGAGGGCGGCCGGCCCGTGTTCGAGAGCCTGCGGGCCTACCTGGAGGGGCGCCACACGCTGCTCGTGCTCGACAACTTCGAGCAGGCCCTGGGCGCAGCGCCAGCCATCGGGCAGTTGCTCATGGGCTGCCCACAGCTCAAGCTACTGGTGACTAGCAGGCTGCGCCTGCAGCTGTACGGCGAATACGAGCTCGCCGTCCCGCCCCTCGAGCTGCCTGCCTCTGTCGATGGCGGCGCCGACGAGCCCGAGCGCGCCGGGGCGCTGCTGGCCTCGGAGGCGGTGCGTCTCTTCCTGGCCAGGGCCGAGGCGGTCCGGCCTGAGCAGAGCTTCGCGCCCGACGAGATTGCCACGATCGCCGCGATCTGCGCCCGCCTCGACGGGCTGCCCCTTGCGATCGAGCTGGCCGCGGCCCGCAGCAAGTTCTTCGCGCCGCGGGCGCTGCTCGCCCAGCTCAGCAGCCGGCTAAACACGCTCGTCGGCGGGCCCTACGACCTGCCGGCGCGCCAACGCACGCTCCGCGACGCGATCGGCTGGAGCTTCAACCTGCTCAGCGCGGAGGAGCAGACCGTCTTTGCTGCCCTCGGTTGCTTCGTCGGCGGCTTCACGATGGAAGCTGCCGCCGCCTGCGC
Organism: Chloroflexaceae bacterium; assembly: GCA_034429295.1. Lineage (GTDB taxonomy): Bacteria > Chloroflexota > Chloroflexia > Chloroflexales > Chloroflexaceae > OHK40. The sequence goes on along the minus strand of DAOUGF010000142.1, from coordinate 2,175 downwards.
CGCTCCGCTCATCGCGCCAGGAGCGCACCCCGACGAGTTCGGCGGCCTCTCACCCGTACAGGCGATCGTGACGGCGCTGGTCGACAAGAGCCTGCTGCGCCAGGAGGCAGGGGCGGCGGGCGAGCCGCGCTTCAGCATGTTGGAGACGATCCGCGAGTACGCGCTGGAGCAGCTGGCGCTGCGGGGGATGGTCGAGGCGCAGCAGCAGCGCCACGCCGCCTACTTCCTCGCCCTGGCCGAAGCGGCGGAGCCGCAGCTCTGGAGCCCGCAGCGGCAGGCCGCGATGGAGCTGCTGGAGCTCGAGTACGGGAACATCCGCGCTGCGCTCGCCTGGAGCCAAGGGCCCGGCGGCGACCCAGAGACAGCGCTGCGGATGGCCAGTGCCCTCTGGTGGTTCTGGTTCATGCGCTCCTCGATGACCGAGGGCCAGCTCTGGCTGACGGGCGCGCTGAAGCGCCGCGATCGGACCTCGCTGGCGGCCCAGGCGAAGGCGTTGCCGCGAGCGGGCATTCAGGCCTGGTTCACGAGCGACTACGCGCGGGCGGAGGCGCTGTGCGCCGAGGGCGTTGAGCTCAACCGCCAGTTGGGCGATCGCATCGGCGTGGCGTACGGGGTTCACGGGCTCGGGTTAGTGGCTCTCGACCGCTGCGAGCCGCGGGCGCTGACCTACTTCGAGGAGTGCCTGGGCCACTTCAGGGACGAGGGGCACATCTGGGGCGTCGCGTGGTGGCTCTTCCGGCTGGCGCAGAGCGCCTGGGTGCTGAACCTCCAAGGCACGGCCCAAGTGCTGCCGCAGCTCGAGGAGAGCCACAAGCTGTTTCAGTTCGTCGGCGACAAGGTCGGCGTGGCCCATGCGCTCTACAGCCTGGGGCCGTGGCCCGCGGGCAAGGCGATCTCGCCCGCTCGCGGCAGCGCTACGAGGAGGCGATCGAACTCTGCCGCGCCCAAGGCGATAAGGGGACGCTGATCTACGCGCTGCAGGGGCTGGGGCAGGTGGCGCTGGATCAGGAGGAGTTGGGCCGCGCCGAGGCGCTGTTCGTCGAAAGCCTGAGGCTCTGCGGCGAGCTGCGCGAGCAGCGCGGCTTCGCGGCAGGCATGGAAGGGCTGGCGAGGGCGGCGCTGGCCGAAGGGCTCCTGGAGCACTCGGTACGGTTCTGCGGCGCAGCGGCGGCGTGGCGGGAGCAGATCTGCTACCCCCTCACACCAGTTGTGCGCCCCGACTATCAGGGCACGCTCGAGGCGGCCCGCCTGCGGCTGAGCGCGTGGGCTTTTGAGGCGGCGTGGGCGGCGGGCTATGGGGCGCCGATCGAGGAGACCCTCGCGTACGCGCTGCGGTGAGCGCTTGTGGCGGGCGCAAGCGCTTCGCGCCACTGCGTCCGCCGCCCCCGCACCCCCGGCCCAGGAGGGCCAACGCCGGCCCTCCTAGATCTCCCGCGCCAGGGGACGCTGCCCCCTGGACCCCTAAAGCCGACAGCCGTCAGCGCCGACACGCCATTGCTGCATGTCCCTCGGCGCTGAGAGCGGGCGTTGCGTTCCCCGCACCACGCCCGCTGCCGGGCACAGCATCAGTCGGCCCTCTCGTTTCGCGTCTTCCCCTTCGCTTCTTTGCGCCTTCGTTTCGCGTCATCCGCCCCGTTTCGCGTCATTCGCGATCCAAACGTCCCCCCGCCCGGCGCGGCCGTCGAGCGGGTAGGGCAACTCCCCGACAACGGTGCATGGCATGTACCCCCAGGCGACTCGCTGCATCCCCCTCAACTGCGCGGGCGTGGGGCGTAGGGGCGGGCCGTCGTGCCCGCCCGCATACCCCAACACATGTCGTGCCCGCCCCTACTGCAGCTCACCCACAATCTCCACGCCGTTCTGGGCCATGTGGTGCAGGAACAGCACGTGGTGCAGGTCACCGTCGTGGGCGTAGATGCCGAGTTCGCGGGCCAGGCTCACCGGCGTGTCGAACGTGTCCACGGCGCGGGCCGGTACGATCACCCGGCGCTGCAGGTTGAGGGCGTTAGCCTCCAAGCGCAGGTGCATCGCCGCGCTGTAGATGCAGAGGTCCGTGCAGTCGCCCACTAGGATGAAGGTGTCGAGTTCAGGACGCTCCTGCAGCCACGCGCCCAGCCGTGTGCCTAGGTGCGAGCTGAGCGAGTTCTTCTCGATCGTAGTGATCTGGTCGGCGAA
>DAOUGF010000141.1:0-8416 GCA_034429295.1 Chloroflexaceae bacterium | reverse complement strand
CTCGCGCACCTGCCGCACCTCCACGGGCCAGCCGCCGGTGTCGAACGAGGCTACCTCCGTCGAGTGCACCAGCACCTCAGACACCAGCGGCAGCGCCTCGATGCGGGCGTCCTTCCGCATCTGCGGCGTCGTGATCACATAGTCGAAGTTGCTGCGGTCATTCTTGAACAGATCGTCGCGGATCTCCGGGTCCAGGTCCACCTTCCAGTACCAGTGGGCGTAGGGGAAGACGGGGCCGTCCTCGCGCGGGTGCGAGTGCAGGTCGAGCCACATGGCCTGGTCGATGATCATGCGGCTCTCCGGCGGCAGGTGCTCGCGGATCCAGGCCACCGCCTGCCCCTGCACGTCGGCTTGGGTGCTCGTCCACGCTACGAACGGGTTCTCGCGGTAGCCGTAGTTCGGCCCGTGGAAGCCCTGCAGCGTCCCGGCGGCGCAGCCCACGGAGGCCGCGAGCGGCACGGCCAGCCAGAGGGCCGCCGGCCGTCGCACGCGCGCCCGCAGTGCCCCGGCGAGCAGGCCGATCATCACACCCAGGTTGATCGCCAGCAGCGGCAGCAGCGGCACCAGATAGAACTCGATCACGATCCCGCCGCGCCCCAGGAAGAGCCAGAGCATCGCCGTGCACATCCCGAGCAGCCCGGCCACGGGCCGCCACGGCGTGAGCAGGATCGAGAGGGCCATCGCCCCACTGCCGCCCAGCAGCAGCAGCGGCTCCTCTGTCGCCCAGCGCTCCACCATCAGCCAGAAGAGACTGTTGGCCTCCAGCAGCCCACCGTCCTTGCCGCGAGCGCCCTGGAAGGCCAGCGTCTCCAGCAGGCTCACGTGCTCGTTACTGCCGCCCAGCAGCGTGCCGCTCGGGAAGAGCTCGCCCTTCAGCGCCGCCATCAGCGGGTAGAGCGAGACGAGCGAGCCGACGATCGCCAGCCAGCCGATGCTCCCCAGCCAGCGCTGTGAAGGGTGGCTGCGCCGCCAGACCAGCGCGGCCAGCACCGGCACCAGGAAGACCGTCAACTCCTTCGAGAGGATGGAGATGCCCAGGGCCGCGGCGCTTGCCCAGACGCGCTTCAGCGAAAGGCGGCCGTGCAGCAGCAGCAGGATGCTCAGCAGCATCCAGAAGGCGCTGATGTTGTCGAGCAGCACTCGCCGCCGGTAGTAGAGGCCGTAGGCCGAGAGCGCGAAGGCCACCGAGGCAATGCTCGCCGCGAGGATGGCGGGGGCCAGCCAGGGTGAGCCCGTCGCTGGTCGCCGGTCGTGCGCCACCGCGGCCCGCACGATCAGGTAGACCATCAGCGTCGAGGCCACCTGCATCAACATCATCAGCACGCGGCCTGAGTTCACGGTCGTGCCGAAGGCGTGGTAGCCGCCGGTGAGCAGCGCCCAGCCAGCCAGCTGAAACCAGCCGCCCGGCGCGTGGTCATACCAGTAGGTATATGGTGCCAGCTGCCCGAGGTGCGAGACGGCCCAGGCCTGCGAGATGTAGGTGCCCTCGTCGTTCTCGTAGTACGGGTAGCCGAACATATTGATGCCGTGGGCCAGGGCGGCGAGCAGCAGCAGCGCCGCCACCCAGATCGCCTCACGGTGGCGCGCCAGCCAGGCCCCGATGGCCGGGGCGCGCCCTGCCGCCAGCGCCTCCGGCGCGAGCGTTTGAGTGCTCATCTTCTCCTCGCTCGATGGGCCCATACCCGGACTATACAGATCGGCAGCTTCGCAGCCGAAGCCTTCTCCCTGCACCACCCGGAATAAAAGGCGCCCACCGTGTAATCTCTAGTGCTCAATCCTAAACTCCTGGCCCCTGCCCTCCAACTTCCAGCTCTCGCCCACCGACTTCCAGCTCCCGCCCGGCTCCCGGCTCGCGGTGCGCCCCAGTGTGGGCGGTCTTCTCCCAGCTCTGCTCGCGCCGCAGCTCGCGGTAAACGGCCCGCAGCGCGCTCAGGCCCAGCAGCCACTGGTAGGGCAGGAAGGTCAGGGCCATGCCGACAGGCATCAGGGCGGGCAGGCGAAAGCCATACTCGCGGGTGAAGAGCAGCGCGCCGAGCGCCGTGGCGACGAACTGCAGCAGCAGCACGTAGAGCGGCAGGAACGAGGCGATGGTCACCGGCAGCGGCAGCGCGAGCCAGAGCGCCACGGGCAACAGCAGCGGCCAGAGCAGCAACAGCGCCGCCTGCAGCAGCGGGTAGCTGAGCGTGTAGAGCGCAAGCAGCCGCTGGCTCAAGCGCGGCAGCCGGCGCCAGGCGCCCTTCCGCAGCACTTGGAGGAAGCCCTGGCTCCAGCGGGTGCGCTGCCTGATCAACTGGCCAACCGTCGCCGGCGTCTCCTCCCGCGTCACCCGCTGCGCGTCGTACACCACGCGGATGCGCTCGCCGAGCACGCTGAGCCTGATGCCGATCTCAGCGTCCTCCGTCAGGCAGCCCTCGTCCCAGCCGCCCAACTCCTCCAGCAGCCTGCGGCGCACGAACACCGTGTTGCCGCCGAGCGGGATCATGCCGGCCGCCGCGTGGAAGTGCAGCCGGCTCTTGAACCAGAAGAAGTACTCCAGGCAGTTGTGCACGCTGAACCAGCGGTCGCGGAAGTTCATCAGCTGCACGCCGCCCTGCACCACGCCCACGCCCTCGCTGAGCATGATCGTGTTCACCGTGTGGAAGATGTTCGCGTCGATGTCGTCCTCGGCGTCGAACACCGTCACCACCTCGCCGCGGGTGCGCCGCAGGCCCACGTTCAGGGCGCGCGGCTTGTTGATCGGCCCGCCCGCGAAGGTCTCCACCCGGATGCGCGGCGAGCCGATCTCGGCGATCGCCCGCTCGGCCTCGGCGATCGTGCCCGTATCGTCGGCGTGGCAGACGACCACGACCTCCAGCAGGTGCCGCGGGTAGTTGGCCGCCCAGACGGACCGGATCGTCTGGTAGATCACGGCCTCCTCGTGACGGGCCGGCAGCAGCACCGTGAAGGAGTGCTTCGGCGGCAGGAAGCTCTGCGGCCCGCGGCTGGCGGCTAGCCGCTCCGGATGCTCCCACGAGTAGAGCATCATGTAGAGCGAGAAGAGCGCTTGGGCGAAGAGAGCCAGCGAGGCGACGAGCACGAGCCCCGCGAGCCAGCCGCCCGCAACTCGCGCCGCCAGCGAGAGGCCCCCCAGGGCCACCACCGCCCCGAAGGCGACGGCGGCGGCCCGGCGGATGCGCGGGTTGATCCGGCTCAGGGCCGAGGAATGGCCCACGGCCTGCGGCCAGGTCCAGCGCGCGTTCACGATGTAGTTCCAGAGCGTGGCCGCCCCGATGGCGAAGAGGTTCGCCAGCAGCAGCGGCAGCCGGCTATGAGTGGTGAGCGTCGCCAGCACGCCCAGCGAGACTACGGCGCCGCCCGCGGCCACTCCGTGGTAGCGCAGCAGGCGACGGCCAAAGGCGTGGCGGTGGCTGCGCGAGCGGAAGGTCCAGCTGTCGTTGAGCAGGAAGTTGCTGAGCACCGCCGCCTCGGTGGCGAGCGCGCTTGCCACGATCACCGGCAGGCCCGCGACCACGGCGAGCAGCCAGAGCACGGCGCTGTTCACCAGCACGCCGCTCAGGCCCACCAGCCCGAACCGAACGCCTCGCGCCCGGTGGAGCCCGCTGAGATACTGTGTGCGCTCCATCGCTACTCAGCCCCCTCGTGCAGGCCGCCGAGCTCCCGCGCCTGCAGCACAGGCTGGACGGGCGCGGCGGGAGCGGGGCGGGCGCCTGGCGCGAACCGCAGGCGCAGCACCATCAGCGCGGCCTCGAGCACGATCTTGCGCGACATCTTCGAGCGGCCCGCCACCCGGTCGGGGAAGACGATCGGCAGCTCACGGATGCGGAACCCCGCCTGGTGGCAGCGGTAGTTCATCTCCACCTGGAAGGCGTAGCCATTCGAGCGGATGCTGTTGAGGTCGATGCGCCGCAGCACCTCAGCCCGGAAGCACTTGAAGCCGCCGGTGCAGTCGCGCACCGGCATCCCCAGCACGCTGCGGGCGTAGAGGCTGCCGCCCTTGCTCACCAACCGCCGCGTCAGCGGCCAGTTCTCCACCCGGCCGCCCGGCACGTTGCGCGAGCCGATCACCACGTCGGCTTCGCTCTCGGCCAATGCCAGCAGCTGCGGCAGATAATGGGGCTGGTGCGAGAAGTCAGCGTCCATCTCGCAGATGAAGCGGTAGCCCTTCTCTAAGCCCTGGCGGAAGCCGGCGAGGTAGGCCGTGCCAAGGCCGAGCTTGCCGGGGCGCCGCAGCAATTGCACCCGCGGCGTCCGCGCCGCCAGCGCGGCCACCAGGTCGCCCGTGCCGTCGGGCGAGCCGTCGTCTACCACCAGCACGTCGAACTGCGGGCCCTGCTCGAGGATGGCCGCGATCAACCGCTCGATATTCGGGGCTTCGTTATAGGTGGGCACCACTACGAGGCAGTAGCGGGCCGAGCGGGCGTAGAGGGGCGCGCTTGTGGCGCCGTAGGTAAACCTTGCCTGGCTCATCGGAGGCTCCTTCGAGGCGCACGAGTCCTGGCGGCCTGGCAATACCCGAAAAGGTTGAGCCGGCGTTGCGAGGCTGGATGGCGTTGATATGCGCTCCGCCTTGCGGCTCTCCGCTCTTTGTTCTCGGTTCTTGCGTTAGCAGCCCACGGACTGTGGCGCTCCGATTGAGGAGCAGGCGAGGTGGTAGCAGGTTCGAACGATGGGTTATAATGGGGCTACCACACTGGCGATCCTGCTCCGAATGCTGTCCGGCTTCGGTCGGTTTCGTGTCGTGTGGTCTGGAGCGAGGGGTGTGGCAGCACTCCTCGCTCCCCTTTTCATCGCCATGCAAACGCCCACCGCTGCGGCCGACCGTCGCTCTGGCGCGTGAAGATGCGGGGCGCCGCGACGACGCTCAGTCGGGGGTGGTCTGACTCCAACTTCTTCGGGGAGCCTTTGCCGCCTCGGGGGCGCGCTGCGCTGGCGGCGTCGGTAGCTGCTCTGGTGCTGGTCGCTCTCGCCCGTTGGTCCCCGCACAGCACCAGTTGCAGGCGGGGTCATGCGACGGGGCACGAGCGGGCGGGAGCCGGGCTTCGCTTGCCCTGGGGATTCGGTTGCTGGCTGGATGGCCAAGCCTCGAGCGGCTGTCGCTGCCGGGTTGTCGAGGCGCGGAGAGTATAGCAGACCGCAAGCGGCCTTGGCAAGTGAAAATTTCGTTATTTTTAACTGATTTTCAACTTTTGGCGTCCTAACGCCCTCCCCGTGGTATAGTTACGGCATGCCCGCCACTGAGCGCAACCCCTTGCTGGAGCTCCCGCCTGCCGCCTTGGCTCTCGTCACCGGCGACAGGCGCAAGCGGCTGGTGAGCTATCTCAACCGCTGGGGCCACCACGACGCCTGCCTCGCCTACCTCGACGTCTGGCTCGCCGACCAGCCCACCTCCGTAATGCTGCGAGAGGGCCGCGCCCGCGTGCTCGTCGAGCTCGGCCGCGGCGCCGAGGCCCTCGCCATCCTCGACCAACTCGACGCCGAGCGGCCCCCGAGCGTCAGCCGGCGCCAGCTGCGGGCCCGCGCCCTCGCCGCCGCCCGCCGCTACAGCGAGCTCGACTTGGTCCTCGATACCCTCGCAGAGGATGAGGACCAGGCCGTCTTCGCCTGGCTGCTGCGGGGCGACGCCCTGCGGGCCCGTGGCCGCTTCGATGAGGCCGCCGAGGCCTACCGCCAGGTGATCGAGCGCGACCCCGCCGCAGTCGCTCCAGTGCGCCGCCTGGCCGAGCTCGCCCTCGACCAGGGCGATCCCGAGGCCGCCCGCGGGCAGATCGACGCGCTGATGCTCCGCCCCGGCTATACCGCCGCAGCCCAGGACCTGCAGATCCTCCTGCGGGCCGCCGAGCTCGCCGGGGACGCCGAGGCCATCGCCGCCCTCACGGCTCAGCTCACCGCCCTCGAGGCCGCCGACCGCGCGGCCGCCGCCGAGGCGATCGGCGCACAAGGGGCGGTCGGCGGCGCGGATGGCCTGGAGGTCGCCGAGGAGCAGCCAGCGCCGCTGCTCCCCGACGAGGCCTACAGGTTGCTGCGGGAGATCTTCGGCCTGAGCGAGTTCCGCCCCAACCAGGCCCGCGTCATCCACGGCGTGCTCGCCGGCGAGCCCACCTTCGCCGTGATGCCGACCGGCGCCGGCAAGTCGCTCACCTACCAGCTCCCCGCCCTGATGCTCCCCACGGCCACTGTGGTGGTCAGCCCGCTGAACGCCCTGATGAAGGACCAGCTTGACGGCCTGCCGCCTGCGGCCCGCGAGCAGGCCACGGTGATCAACTCCAGCTTGGGCGCCGCCGAGGTCGCCGCGCGCCTGCGGGACCTCGCCGCCGGCCGCTACAAACTCGTCTACGTGGCGCCCGAGCGGCTGCGCCAGCAGGCCTTCCTCCACGCGCTCAAGCGCTGCGGCGTGGCCCGCGTGGTGATCGACGAGGTCCACTGCCTCAGCCTCTGGGGCCAGAGCTTCCGCCCCGACTACCTCTTCATCGGCAGAGCGCTCGATGAGTTGGGCCGCCCGCCCGTGCTCGCCCTCACCGCCACTGCCACCAGCGAGACCCAGGCCGAGATCCGGGCCGCCATCGGCGAGAGCACCACCGTGGTCGCCTCGGTCTTCCGCCCCAACCTCTACTTCCAGGTGCTGCGGGCCGGCAACCGCGACGAGAAGCTCCAGGCCCTGATCGACCTCTGTCGCCGCATCGACGGCCCGATCATCGTCTACGCCCGCGCCCGCCAGGCCTGCGAGGAACTGGCCGAGGCCCTGCGCTCAGCCAGGATCGCCGCCGACCACTACCACGCCCAAGTGCCCGACCGCCACGCCGCCCAGGAGCGCTTCATGCGCGGCGAGACGCGGGTGCTCGTCGCCACCGTAGCCTTCGGCATGGGCATCGACAAGCCCGACATCCGCGCCATCATCCACTACAACCTCCCCCAGTCGGTTGAGGCCTATTACCAGGAGGCCGGGCGCGCCGGGCGCGATGGCCTGCCCGCCACCTGCGTGCTGCTCTACGCCGCCAGCGACAAGGGCCGCCTCAGCAGCTGGCTTGAGGAGGAGGCGATCACCCGCGACCAGCTGCGCGAGCTGTTCAAGGCCGTGCGCCGCCTGATGCGCGGTAGCTTCGATGTGCTCGACCTTGCCCAGCTCCAGCGGGCCCTCCCCGGTGAGGACGATACGCTAATCCGGGTCGGCCTGAGCATGCTCGAGCGGGTGGGCCTGCTGCGCCGCCACTTCGATCTGCCGGAGACGGCTACGCTCACCCTCACCGGCGCCCCCGCCCCCGACGCCGACGCCGCCCGGGTTGCCGAGCTCGCCGGCCTCAGCGCCGGAGCACCCCAGGAGGTAGACCTGCTGCTGCTCGCCGAGCAAGCCGAGCTCTCGCCCGCGGCCTTGGAGGGCATGCTGCTGGCCTGGCACGATGCCGGCTTCCTGCGCTACCGGGGCGGGCAGCGCCTCCCGCTTATCGAACTGCTGCCCGCGCCGCCCGACGTGGCCGAGCGCATCGACCGGCTGCTGCGCGACTACCGCGAGCGCCAGGAGCAGCGGGTCGAGGCGATGGCCGCCTACGCCCGCTCCACCGACTGCCGCCACCGCGCCTTGGCCGCCCACTTCGGCCAGCGCCTCGCCCCCTGCCGCACCGCCTGCGACATCTGCGCGCCCCAAGCTGGCACCGGCGTCCGCATCACCCGCACGGGCCGCGCCCCCACAGCCCTCGCCCCCCGCGACAGCAGCGACCCGCGCTCCGACGTGCGCCGCGCCCTGGATGGGCTCGCCAACCTGCCCTTCGCCATGGGGCGCAGCGGGCTGGCCCGGGCGCTCAAGGGTGGCGTCAACAGCCCCGTTGAGCCCGAGCGGCTGCCGGAGCACGGCGCCCTGCGCCACCTCAGCCTCACGGCGATCGAGGATCTCATTGAGCGGCTGATCGACGAGGGTTACATCGAGCGGGACGAGCAGGACGACTACCGCCGGCTCTCCCTCACCATCCTCGGCAAGAAGGCGCGCCGCGACGCGGCGTACCTGCCGGAGTGGGGGTAGGTGTGCGCCTGCGGGGTGATGCCGCCCCGCGCCCCGGAGTGGGGGTAGGCTGCGCCTGCGGGGTGATGCCGCCCCCGCACCCCTGGACCCCAAGTCGGAGGCCAATGCCGTGCCGCCGCTGATCTGCTACCTCGTCTTAACGTCGGGCTTGAGCCTTGGCCGAGCGCGGTGGCCCTTGCCCGCTGGTTGCGCCCTGTTCGTTACAGCGTGCCGACGCCACTCCGCCGCAGAACAAGCGAAGCCGGGCGCTTGGCGGCGGCACAACCGATGCTTGCACACCACCCCGACCACCAATCTGCCACCGGCCGAGGCGGATGGCTCTGCCCGACAATAAGACGGGTACGCCGCCGGGCGGTGGCACAGTACGACCCTCCGGCTTGGGGGTGGTCCGGAGGGGGCAGCCGC
>DAOUGF010000140.1:0-5346 GCA_034429295.1 Chloroflexaceae bacterium | reverse complement strand
TCCTTGTCGAGCAGGAAGTCCACCCTGGCCAGGCCCGCGCCATCGATCGCGCGGAAGGCCTCGATCGCCAGCGCGCGCACCCGCTCGGTCAGCGCCGGGTCGATCGGCGCCGGCAGCAGGGTTTGGGAGGCGCCATCGAGATACTTCGCGGCGTAGTCGTACCACTCGCCTGAGGGCACGATCTCGCCGGGCACGCTGGCCTCGGGCTCATCGTTGCCCAGCACGCTCACCTCGATCTCGCGGGCCGGGATGCCCTGCTCGACCACGATCCGCCGGTCGTAGCGCGCCGCCTCGGCGAAGGCGGCCACGAGCCCGGCCCGGTCCTTCGCCTTGCCCACGCCCACGCTGCTACCCATGTTGGCCGGCTTCACGAAAACCGGGTAGCGCAGCGTCGCCTCCACTCGCCGGTACACAGCCTCTGCGTCGGCGTCGAGCTCGCTGCGCCGCACCAGCAGCCAGGGGAGCAACGGCAGCCCGGCGGCGGCGAAGGCCGCCTTCATCAGCGCCTTGTCCATACCCACGGCGCTCGCGGCCACCCCACAGCCTACGTAGGCGACGCCGGCGAGCTCAAGCAGCCCCTGCACGGTGCCGTCCTCGCCCATCGGGCCATGAAGCACGGGGAAGACAACATCGATTGAGCGTTGAGGGCTGAGGATTGAGAAAGGCACTACCGCTTTAGATTCGGCGGTATTGGGCTCGCCTGCAGCATCCTCGGCCTTCGCTGCTGCCTGCTCACCTCCGGCCGGCAGCAGGGACTTATCCGCGGCCGCGAGCAGGGCGGCGTGGGCGCCAGCGCCGGCCACCCAGCGGCCATCCTTGGTGATGCCGACGGGCAGCACGTCGTAGCGCTCCGGGTCGAGGCCGGCCATCACGGCTTGGGCCGACACCAGCGATACCTCATGCTCACCGCTCTGGCCGCCGAAGAGGACGGCGACTGTTCGCTTCTTGCCCATCTCACACCACCCGTACTTCAAGCTCGAGCGCGATGCCGAAGCGCTCGCGCACCGTCTCGCGGATCAGTTCGATCAATTCGAGGATATCGGCGGCGGTGGCGCCGCCCGTGTTGACGATGTAGTTACCGTGGAGCGGGCTGATCTGCGCGCCGCCGGCCCGCCTGCCCTTCAGCCCCGCCAGCTCCACCAGCCGGCCGGCGCTCTCGCCCGGCGGGTTCTTGAAGACGCTCCCGCACGAACTGCCCGCCGGCGTTTTGCCCTTGCGCTCCGCCGCGATCGCCGCCATCCGCGCCGCCAACTCCGCCGGGTCGCCCCGTGTCAGCCGGAAGGTAGCGGCAACCACCAGCGGCGGAATGATGCCCGACTCTGCAGTCTTCAGCGCGCTCGTCCGGTACCCGTACTCCAGCCGCTCCACGGGCCAGGTTTGGATCTCACCGTCGATCAGCAACTCGGCGCTCTGGAGGACGCCCGCCGTGTCGCCGCCGTAACAGCCGGCGTTGCCGAAGACTGCGCCGCCGATGGTTCCGGGCAGGCCCTCGGCCCAAGTCAGGCCGTCCCACCCCATTGCCGCGAGTCGGCGCGCGGTGCCGGCCATCGGGGCGCCGGCCTCCACATGGAGCAGCGCTGTATCGCCCACCTCGTCGAGCCGCCAGCTCTGGGCGCGGTAGGCGGCGATCAGGCCGGGGAAGCCGGCGTCGCGCACGAGCATGTTGGTGCCGCGCCCGGCCCAGATCAGCGGGAGGCCCCGCTCACGAGCCCAGGCGGCCAGCGCCCGTGCCTCGGCCACGCTTGTTGGCTCGGCGTAGAGGCGCGCCGCCCCGCCGGCCCGCCAGGAGGTGTGGCGGCCCATCGACTCTTGCTCGCGAAGCGGGATGGGCGGGGGCGTATCCATCATCAGGTGAGATCCCATGTCCTACCGAGTTATGCGCGTAACCTTTCCAACAACTTCGCTCCCGCCCGCTGCCCATCTCCCGCGCCGAGGGTCAACACCACGTCGCCGGGGTGGGCCAACTCGATCAGCGCGGCGGCGGCGGCATCGACCGGGCCAACAGGCCGCGCGTCCACGCCCGCGGCGGCGATGCGGGCCGCCAGCTCGGAGGCCAGGGCCGCGGCGTCGCCCTGCTCGCGCGCGGCGTAGACATCGCCTACCAGCAGCAGGTCCGCATCCTCGAAGGCAGCGGCCCACTCCTCCATCAGAGCCGTGGTGCGGCTGAAAGTGTGGGGCTGCAGGTAGACCAGGAGCCGTCGGCCGGGGTAGCGGGCCCGCGCCGCGGCCAGGGTTGCCTGCACCGCGGTGGGGTGGTGGGCGTAGTCGTCGATCACCGTTATACCACCGGCCTCGCCTATCAACTCGAAGCGGCGGGCGGCGCCGCGGAAGCGCGCCAGGGCAGCCGAGGCGGCGGCCATATCGGCGCCGAGCGCCTCGCAGACGGCCAGTGCAGCCAGGGCGTTGCGCACGTTGTGGGCGCCAGGCACCAGCAACTCCTGGCTGCCTACCCGCTGCTGGGCCATGCGCCGCCGGCTGTAGCGCCAGAGATCGAAGCTCACCCCGCCCGCCGCGGTCGGCGTCACCCCGCTCGCCGTCCAATCCAGCGGCGCTAGCCTGCAGGAGACAGGGTCGGTCGCCAGGGCCTCCTCGATGCCGTAGAGCAGAGCGTCGGGCGGTGCGATCGCGCTCGCGCCGGCGTCGTCGCCGCAGATGATCAGGCGGCGCTGGTCTTTCGCCTGGGCGGCGAATTGGGCGAAGGCGGCGCTGTACGCCTCGGCCGTGGGGTAGATGTCCGGGTGGTCCCACTCGACGCTGGTGATCACGGCGACGGCGGGCGTGAGGGCGAGAAAGACCCGGTCGTACTCGTCGGCCTCGATCACCAGGGGGGCCGCCGGGTCGCCCCAAGCCGCGTTGCCGCCGAGGTCCGGCGACTCGGCGCCGATCAGGTAGCCGGCATCTACGCCGGCGCCTCGCAGCGCCACGGCGATCATGGCGGTGGTGGTGGTCTTGCCGTGGGTTCGCGCCACGGCCACCACCTGCCGCTCTTGCGACCAGCGACGCCACAGGTCGGCACGGCCGAGGATCGGGATGCCGGCCGCACGGGCCGCCGCGAGCTCCACATGGTCGGGGCGCACGGCCGCCGTGGCGATCAGCGCATCGGCGCCAGCCACGTGGGCCGGGCTGTGGCCTTGGTGCACCACGGCCCCGCGGGCCGCGAGGGCGGCGGTGAGCCGGTTAGCCGCCGGGTCGGAGCCGCTCACCATGTGGCCCTGGTCGAGCAACAGACCGGCGATGGCGCTCATCCCGGAGCCGGCAATGCCGACGATGTGATAGTGCATCCTAGGGCTTCCAGACCTTGGGAAAGTTAAAAGCGATCAGGATGATCAGGATCAGGAAGAAGACTGCGATCAGCGAGGGCATCAGCACGCTGACATTCGGCAGGACATTCAGCATGGCCGCCAGCGGGCCGCCGAACCCGCCGCCATTGGCTATGAACTGTTCCCAGAACACCACCGCGGCGTTCGACCAGAGCAGCACGATCAGGGCCCCGACGAAGAGGCCGAGCGGCCGGGCGAGCGCCTCCTTGGGCGGCCCCTTCCAGGAAGCCTGACGGTTGAAGAAGAACCCGAGCAGCACCAGTGCGACGAAGGTCAGGAAGCGGAAGAAGAGCGGGATCTGAAAGCCCGGCGTGATCAGCGGGTCGAGCGTCGGGGCCGTGCCTGGGTCCTGCCCCAGCGCGAAGGCCACCAGCGCCGGGCCGTTCTGCCAGAAGCGGTTGATGAGGTCAACGATAAAGGTGCCGCCCTGCACCGTCAGGATGTAGGCGATGATCGTCCAGAGGGCCGGGGTCAGGATGTTCCGCAGGCCCTGGTTGTAGCCCCAGTAGGCGCCGAGGCCCATAAAGATCACCAGGAGCGCCACGCCGCTGAGGTTGAGCGTAAGACTCTGCTGGGCCAGGGGCACCAGCAGAAACCATTCTGGGACGAGACGGCCAGCTTCGTAGAACATCAGCCACCACTCCTTGCGGCGAGACTGAGGAGCGCCTCCGCCAGCTGCCGCGCCGCATCCGGACGGGCCAGCGCCCGACTCTGCTCTGCCATCTGTTGTCGCTCGTGTTCGTCGTCTAAGAGCCGGATCACCTGCTGGAAGAGCGGTCCATCCGTTGGGCGGCCGTCGCCGAGCATCTCGCCGTCGGCCACCTTCACTGCCGCGCCCCGCCGCACCAGATAGTCGGCGTTCTCGTCCTGGTGCACATACGGGTAGGGCACAAGCACGGCCGGCAGCCCGGCCGCCGGCAGCTCCGCCAGGGTCGACGCGCCGCTCCGGCAGATCGCCAGGTCCGCCGCGCCGAAGGCCGCGGCCATCGAGGGCCCGCTCTCACCGGAGAGGTATGAAAAGAGTTTATAACGCGCCTGCAACTCAGTAGGCAAGCGCCCCGCCGCCTCCCGCAGAAACTGCTCGTCCCCCTCGCGCCCGCAGACGTGGATGAGCTGGCAGCGCCGCAGCAACTCGGGCAGCAGCGCCTCGATCGCCTTGTTGATGCTGCGAGCCCCGCGACTGCCGCCGTACACCAACGCCACCGGCAGATCCTCCGCCAGCCCGAAGGCCCGCCGGCACGCCCGCCTCTCCTGCGCGAACAGCTCGCGCCGCACCGGATAGCCCGTGACGATGGCCGCCGACCGACCACCGACGACCGACCACCGCCGCACGGGACCGTCCTCCGCCGCCCCTCGCCCGAGGTCGGCCTTCAGCCCGAGGCGCGGCAGCGCGTCCTCCACATTCACCGCCGTCAGCGTGGCGATGCGCGAGAGCAGCCGCACCGCCAGGCCGGGCACCACATCGGGCAGGTAGACCATCGTCGGCACCCGCATGGCGCGGGCTGCGAGGAAGAGCGGCACACACACATAGCCGCCGGTGCCGAGGATCGCCCGGGGCCGCAGCTCGCCGATCAGCCGCAGGGCCGCCCGCACGCCCGCCAGCATCGTCGCTGCGCCGCGGGCCAGGGCCAGCGGACCGCGCCCGCGCAGCGCCGCAGCCGGGATCGCCCGGAAGGGCAGGCTGCTCTCCCTGGCCACGATCTGCTCCTCCATGCCGCCGATGCTGCCAACGTAGACCACCGACCACTGGCCATCGGCCGCCGCCCGACCCTCGCTGTCGGTCGTCGGTCGTCGGTCGTTGGTCGTCGTCACGCCGCTACCTTCGGCGATAGCCTCGGCTACTGCCAGCGCCGGGTAGACGTGGCCGCCCGTGCCCCCGCCACACAGAAATATTGTCGAGGAAGGCGAGGGCCGGGCCGCGCCTGATGCTCGGGCCATCAGTGATCTCCTCAGGCTGATGCCGGCTCATGTGCCTGGAGATGTTCAGCAACACGCCGACGGCGATCAGAAAGGTGTAGAGCGAGGT
>DAOUGF010000139.1:0-5854 GCA_034429295.1 Chloroflexaceae bacterium | reverse complement strand
TATCACCGCCTGCGCGATATGGGCCTGGAGCGCACGCTGGACCAGTTCGGGCCAAGTGAGAAGGAGTCGCTGGCCCTGGCGGTGTTCCTGGTCGAGCAGCTCGACTCGGTCGGCGCACGCGACTACTCGGCGCCGGCGATCCACATCTCCAGCGTGCTAGAGGTAGAGTTGGGCCGACGAGTGGCGGCGATACCTGGGCTGAGCGAGGGGGCGATTCCGGGCCGCCACGCTACCCTCGGCACGTTGGGCGGCATCAGGCGAAAGCGGCCCGCCGACTGGGCCCAGATCACAAACTACATCGCCGGGATCTGGCGGGCGGCGATCGATCCCGACGATCCACAGGTGCAGATCACTTTCGAGGCCTTTGTGGATGCGCTCTGGGAGATCCGCAGCATCCGCAACCAGGCCGCCCACACCGATCCGGTGCCACGCGATGCCTACAGCCGGCTGTTTCGCAACGTCTGCCAGGTCGGGCCATTGCGTATCGGCGCGCTAAACGCCCTCTTGCTGGCCTGGCCAGCCTGAGCCTGGCTAAAACCACGGCTTTCCTTCTGGGTCCATGTTCTCATACAATGGTGCTTGAACATCAACGAGCCCAGGAGAAACACGTATGGCCCATATCGTTGGGATCGCTGAGATCGTGTTGTGGACAGCGGACAAGGAGCGGGCGCTGGCATTCTACCGCGACCTGCTGGGGATGGAACTGATCTCGCCGCCGACGCTGCGCAACGCCTTCCTCAAGGCAGGCGAAGGCGTAGCCGGCATCCCGGCGATGATCGTTCTGGTGCCCAAAGGCGACGACGTGCTGGCACAGCCGTCGGGCTACCAGTTGCACCACTTGGCGCTCACCCTGCCGCCCGAGGCCTTCGACGCCCAGCACGCCGCCTTGGTCGCAGCCGGCTACACGCCACGCGGCGGCAAGCACCCGGTGCTGGCCAGCCGCACGATGTACGTCGACGACCCCGACGGCAACGAGGTCGAGTTCATCTGCGCGGCGCTCGCCGAGTGAGCCGCCTGCCGGCCGCCAGCGTTTCGGTTAGTCGCATCGCAGCTACGCTTGCGTCATCAGCCAGCGCTGCGGCGTGACGGTGATCAGCGTGTCGTACTCGGCATCGCTTGTGATCGTCCAGTCGTACTTGCGTTGGAAGCCCTGCACGGCCTCTTCGGGCCAGGGGCGCGTGAGCGCGGCAGCCTGGCCCTCGACCACAACCGGGGCGCTCCCGCTCTCCAGAGCCAGGGAGACGGCCGGATTGGCCGTGAGGTTGCGCACCTTTACGCTGCCGCCGGCCACACAGAGATAGATCCTGCCGCCAGCCCAGACAAACCAGAGCGGCACGAGGTGCGGCCGGCCGTTGGGGCGCACAGTTGCGAGCCAGATGATCTGCTCTTGCTCAAGGCGGGTAGCGGTCGTCAGCGGCGGATTGTTCACGCTTGTTCCTCACACGCCCGACGGCTACGCAAGAGTGCTTGTCGCCTCGGCCATCGCTCGGCGCCGGGCGATGATCTGCTGCAGCGCCCGTCGGCGCTCCTGTAGCGCGGCGAGCCGGAAACCGGCTGCACGGTTGTCCCCTGCCTGCCCCACAACGCGGATCTGCTCATCGAGCAGGCCGATCATCTCCTCCAGGCTGGTGAGCACGGCCTGCGCTCGTTGCGCGAGATCACGACGCAGTTGGCCATGATCGGCCTGGTTCGTCGCGTCGAGCAGGGTGCGCACGCCAAGGAAGGCCCCGAGACCCATCAGGACCGCGACGCCGATCCCCGGGACCATCCCCAGCCCGAGGCCGAGCGCTGCCAGGCCCGAGGTGATGCCCGCAGCGCTCAGGCCGATCACCGAGCCTGAGACATATACCGCGGCGATTGGGATGCCCACCGCCGCGAGGCCAGCGGCTGCGACCTTCGTCGCCTGAGCGGCTGCTGCGTCATTGTGGCCGCGCAGGCGGATGGCACGCAACTCGCGTATAAAGCGCCAGATCGCCCGATACTGCTCGTCGCTCACCTGGAGCGCCTGCTGTGCCGTGTTGAGCAAGGCATCCTGTCGCGGGTCAAGCAGATCGTTGGCCCAGGCGATCTCGACCAGATTGAGCAAAAGCGCGTAGCGAACAGTCTCCGGCGCGGCCGCGAATGCCGCAAGCGTATCGGCAAGGCTGGGCGGCTCGACGATATAGCCGAGCACGAGGCGCCGCCCGGCCGGCGAGAGGCCCTCAAGATCGATCAGGTCGACGATCAATTGAAGTTCGTCTTTGTCCAGGCCGCCGTCGGCGCCGGCGAGGGCGTAGAGACAGCCAGCATAGGCCACCCGCTGATGCTCGGGCAGCGCAGCGATGTTGACCGGCTCGGCCGGCGTTTCGCCAGTCACAAACTGCTGGACCTGCTCGAACGCCTCGGAGACTCCACGGCCCGCCTCTGTCGCCACATCCTGCGCGACCTTGCCCGCCTCACGAGCCAGACGCTCGGCCTCTTTGCGCGCTTCGTCCAAGGTGTGCCGGGTCTTGCCGAGCGTCTTGCCAAGCTCGCCCCAGAAGTCGCTCATATTGTGCTCCTTGTTGTCGTGTGGCGCGCCAGCAGGATGAAGGCCGCGCGGTCGATGTTGTCGCCGCCCCAGTATTCTGATGCTCCAAGCGGAGCCGTAGCTCGCCAAGGTGTGCTACGATGGCCGGGGTTCGGCTGTACACAGCATAACATAAGGAGGGGCAGGATGGCTGAGGAAGCAACAGCATACGCCCAGGTGCTGACCATGCTCGCCCGCGACATCATCGCCCAGATCGAGGGGCTGAGCGACGAGGAGCTCAATACCCCCGTGCCTCTACCCGAAGCCAACACCCTCGCCGCCCTGGCCACTCACACCATCGGCGCCGGCGAGTACTGGACCTTGAATCTGGTCGGCGGCAAGGAGATCCCCCGCGATCGTCCTGCTGAGTTCCGCGCGGTTGGCCACGGCCCCGACCTGATCGCCCGCTACGAAAGCTGGATCAGCGCACTGCAGACAATGCTCGCCACCCTGCCGCCGACAGCCCTCGGACCCCTACCCAACCCGCCTGCGGGCCGGCGGATTCGGGCCATCGGCGACGCGCCGATCAGCGGGCGCGACTGTCTGCTCCACGCCATCGAACACACCGCGCTCCACCTGGGTCACATCCAGCTTACCCGTCAGCTTGTCCTCGCCTTGCGCGCTGGCGATCTGACAGTAGCCGGGGGTGATAACCCGGCCAAGGGAGCGCCCGATGCCTAAGCCGATACAGTGGCACATCGTGGTCGAGCGCCTGAGAAATAGTCGCTCGCTTAGTGATACCATCGTTTTGCACTTGGAAGAACAACGCGGTAGCAGAACGGAGGCGAAGGCATGACCAACCCAACCGAGCGCTTCACCAACCGCGTGGACACCTACGTCCGCGCCCGGCCGAGCTATCCGCCGGAGGCTTTGGAGCTGCTCGCGCAGCGTTGCGGGCTCAACCCGCAGGCCGTCGTCGCCGACATCGGCTCGGGGACGGGCATTCTGACCCGGCTGCTGCTTGAGCGGGGCGCAACTGTCTTCGCGGTCGAGCCGAACGCGGCGATGCGCGCGGCCGCCGAGGAAGCGCTGAGCGCCTACACAAACTTTAGGAGCGTGGCCGCCACCGCCGAGGCGACGAGCCTGCCCGACCGTTCCGTCGACCTGATCACGGCGGGCCAGGCTTACCACTGGTTCGACCCGGAGCCGACCCGTCGTGAGTGGGTCCGCATCCTACGTCCAGGCGGCTGGATCGCCCTGATCTGGAACGACCGGCGCACCAGCGGGACGTCATTCCTGGAGGCTTACGAGCAACTGCTGCAGACCTACGGCACCGACTACACCAGCGTCAACCACCGCCGGATCGGCGAGGCCGATCTGCAGGCCTTCTTTGGCGCCGCGCCGCTACAGAAGGCGAGCTTCCCCTATCGCCAGATCCTCGACTTGGCCGGCCTGCAGGGGCGGCTGCTCTCATCGTCCTACACCCCGGCTCCGGGGCAGCCCGGCCACGCCGAGATGCTCGACGCGCTCGCCAAGATCTTCGCCGAGCACCAGATCGATGGGTTTGTGCATCTCGAGTACGACACCCTGGTCTTCTACGGGCAGCTTTGATCACACAGCGAGGCGTCGGCCACACAGGTCGGCGCCTCGCGTGAGGTGTGTTTGGGCTCAGGAGTTGGAAAGGCTATCGCGGATTTGCCGGAGCCGGCGCAGGATCGCGATGATCTGCCCCGATTGGAACATCGAGGCGAGCGTGCCCGCCGAGAAGCGATCGGCGCGGACGTAGGCGGTCACCAGCTTGCGCAGGGTGGCGAGATCCGCCGTCGCCAGCGCGGCCTCGCCGCCTTCAGTGTAGCGGTGCGCCTCGTCCGCCCAACTGACCCAATCGAACGGGGCGATGAACTGCTCGCGGTGGAGCGCCTCGACAAACGCGGTAACCTCCGGGCTCGCCGCCCAATACGGAAACACGCCCCGCTGGGTCTGCCACTCGCCGAAGGAGTAGCCGGGCTGCTCGAAGATCGGTAGGAAGGTCAGGATGCGGTCGAGCTGCTCGGGGCGCAGTTCATCAGACTCAGCCGACACGATAATCCCTCCGACCGCTTTCAGGCAACACTACAGTAGCGCAATATCAGCGCGCAAATGCGCACCTCAATGGCTCGTGGGGCGGGTCTATTTCAGAAAGTCCTCTCTAGGCCACCACCCCACAAGCTCACACCAGGCGCAGGCGGTTGAGGTAGCGCAGCGGGTAGCCGAAGACCCGGGCGCCGATATCACCGCCCCACTCCAGCAACTCGATGCGGCGCAGCGCCACGCTGTCGCTCTGGGTACGGAGCTCATGGCGCGTCGCGGGGCTGTCGGCCTCGATGATCGCCAGGGCCCGGCGCCAGACATCGGCGCGCCAGTTGCGGATCAGCTGCGCCGTACACCACTCGTCGAGCGGGCCGCAGAGCCGATCCACCAGATCCATCGCCCGGGCGTAGGGCTCCACCACCTGATCTTGCACCGCATCGATCGTCTCGGCGATCACGGTGTTGACCAGGCAGTAGTCGTGGTAGCGATCGGCGCGAGTAGCGGGCGCGAGCTCGGCCCACTCCGGCGTGAGCATGTCGTCCAGTACGAGCACCAGGTCGCAGTTGATGTGGGCGTTAACGCCCATCAGCAAGCTCTGGATAACGGTGGTGGTCGGCAGCCGGGTGAGGTCGTGGGCGCGGCGCCAGACGGCAGGGAGCAGCCCCGAACCGCCCTCGTAGGCGTCGAGGGCGACGAAGTAGTACTCGGCGAAGTTCTCGATCAGCGCGCCGACCCAGCGGTTATCGCGGAAGCGGCCCTGTGCGACGCCGCGGAGCATGTTGGCGGTCATAAGCCGGTAGCAGGAGAGGAAGATCGCTCTGCGGTCACCGTCGCGCTCCCAACACGCGATCTGCTCGGCCATGCGAGCGGTGAGATCATAGCTCGATGATGTCATGTGCTCCTCTGCTCACCTTGATCTATCGACAGCCCGCTGCGGGCTCCCGCTCTTTCATCATTGGTTTATGCCAACCGATTCCGCTGCTTGCAACCGAAGTGTGCTGATCACCGGATAGTGATCAGAGCCACCTGATGAGTCCCCAACAAATGAGTCGATCGTGACCCACTCCGAAGAATGCCAAATATAATCAATTCGCATCGAGGAAAGCGGCCATTTCCCATCGGCTGATGAGTGGCCAAAGCCCCATCCACCTTCACGATAGCTATCAGTCAGCACTTGATCGAGGAGGCTATAGCTCTGCTTTGTCACTTAGGTGAGAAGGTGGTACACTGTGGATTATGGTAACTACTCTTCGCCTTCCCCACGCTCCTAGCGCGCCGCTACCTGAGCTTGAAGCC
>DAOUGF010000138.1:0-7158 GCA_034429295.1 Chloroflexaceae bacterium | reverse complement strand
AGTTGCGATAGCCGACCTCATTCTTGGCCAGCAGCAGCATATGGAAGTAGTTCTTGCCGCCCTTTATCACCGCCTCGCTGCGCGAGCCGGGGGCCATGTAGGCTTCCATGCCGATGATCGGCTTGATGCCGGCCTTTTTCGCCGCTTCGTAGAACTCCATCGCGCCGTACATCACGCCGTGGTCGGTCAAGGCGATGCTGTCCATGCCCAGCTCGGCCGCGCGCCCGGCGATCGCCTTCGTCGAGGCGTAGCCGTCGAGCAGGCTGTACTCCGAGTGAACGTGGAGGTGGGTGAAGTCCTTCATGGGCGAAATTCTTTACACTTTAGAAGGGAGGAAAACCCGCTGGTGAAGGAGAAAGTACATGCTATCCACAGCCGCCCTGTCAACCTACCGCACCGTAAAGCGATCCGGCGACATAACGTGGGCGCTCGATGACCAGCGATGTGACGGCTCTTATTATAGCATACGGGGTGGCGCTTTGGAGTGTGTAAAGGCTACGATTCTCGAACATCCATGTGGATAACTCTGTGGATAGTGTGGACAGTCGCATGGGCGTTCTGATCGGGGAGGACGTTTGGATCGCGAAGAACACGAAAGCTTCGCCCGCGAAAAACACGAAACGAAGCGGCGCGAACACGCGAAAGCCGCGAACGCGAAAGGCCGGGGCTCACGAAGGCCCTGCCCTCACGTTCACGGCTTTCGCGTCCTCGAGCTTCCTGCTTTCGGACCTTCGCTTCGTGTTTTAAGCGCTTCGCGCTACTTCGTAACGCGCGGAGTTCGCGTTCTTCGCGATCCAAACCCCCTCACGCTCCAAACCCTACCGCATCCGGTATACCGTCGCCGCCACCGCCGAGCTGAGGAAGATCAGCAGGCCCGGATTGTTCAGCAGCACCGCAACCGGCTCGTTCCCCACGCCGCTGTTGACCGCCATCCGCACCGCCTCGGCTGGCAGCGGCAACCCGAGCGCCGGCAGGAGCAGGCCGCCCAGAACCATGGCCCCGAGGCCGCCCAACAGCATGCCCACCCCCGCTGCGATCTGCCAGGCCTTACCGCCCTTCGGGCGCCGCGCCCGCCCGCTCAGCCGCATCATCAGCTCGGCCACAGCAGGCCCTGCGAGGAAGGCCAGCAGGAAGCCCCAGAAGCTCGTGAACACGAAGATGCCCATGCCCGTCAGCAGGCACATCGTCACCGCGCCGATCAGCCCCACCGCCAGGGGCGCCTTGTCGCCTTTGGGGAGCGCCGCTGGCGTTGCCTCGGCTGACGGCGGCGCCGGCGCCAGATGTGCCACCGCAGGCGCGCTGGCCGCCACAGTCTGCTTGGGGCGTACGAGATGCCCCGCCGCCATGAGCGTGTCGATCTGAGCGATGCCCTCCAACGCCTCGGCGCAGGTCGGGTCAAGGGCAAGGGCCTTGGCGTAGAGCGCTCGCCGCTCCGCCAGCACCGCGGTGCAGGCGGCGTAGCCCAACCAGGCCTCTAAGTTCCCCGGATCGATCTCGGTGAGGTTGCGGAAATAATGGCGGGCGCGGGCGCTGTCGCCTGCCGCGGCGGCCGCCTGTGCGATCGCCAGGATCTCGGATCGCGCCGTGGTGGTAGTCGTCATCATGGAGTGGTCATCTTCATAGTGTGCGGGTGCCGATCCTGGCCATGCTAGCAAGGGTGACTAGGCGGTGCAAATAGGCCATCGGTCCGCCATGGCCCCTGGCTTGCGCCCTCCCTTGGGGCGTGCCTGATCGCGCTGCGACCCATGCTACAATCAGCCCGATACCCGATTTCTATCCCGCCGCCCTCGACGGCGAGCCACAAAGGAGTCCAGCCCATGGCCGAGAGCTTCCGCATCGAGAAGGACTCGCTTGGCGAGATGCAGGTCCCCGCCGAGGCGCTCTACGGCGCCCAGACGCAGCGGGCCGTGCTCAACTTCCCCGTGAGCGGCCTCAGGCCTTACCCTGCCTTCGTCTGGGCCCAGACGGTCATCAAGCGGGCCGCCGCTGAAGTGAACCGCGATCTCGGGCTACTTGAGCCACGCCTCGCCGACGCGATCATCAAGGCCGCCGACGAGATCCTCGCGGGCCAGCACAGCGACCAGTTCGTGGTCGATCCGTTCCAGGCCGGCGCCGGCACCTCACATAACATGAACGTCAACGAGGTGATCGCCAACCGCGCCAACCAGATCCTCGGCTTCGCCCTCGACGACCCCGCCAAGCCGGTGAGCCCGAACGACCACGTGAACATGGCCCAGTCCACCAACGACACGATCCCTACCGCGATCCGCCTGGGCGTGCTCTGGCGCCTCCCCGAGCTTCTCGCCGCCATCGACGATCTGGCCGATGCCCTCGAGGAGAAGGCCCGCGAGTTCGATGATGTGGTGAAGTCCGGCCGCACCCATCTGCAGGACGCGGTGCCCGTGCGCCTCGGGCAGGAGTTCGGCGCCTACGCCCTGGCCGTGCGCAACGACCTCGAGCGTATTCGGGTCGCCGCCGATCGGATGCGCCGCCTCGGCATCGGCGGCACCGCCACCGGCTCCGGCCTCAACGCTCACCCCGAGTACCACCAGCGGATGGTGGAGAAGCTCTCCGAGCTTACCGGCCACGAGCTGCGCTCCTCCGGCAACCTCTTCGAGAGCATGCAGAGCATGGCCGACCCCGCTGATTTCTCGGCCTCCCTGCGCACCCTCTGCATCACCCTGGTGCGGATCGCCAATGACCTCCGCCTGCTCAGCTCCGGCCCTGCCACCGGTCTCGACGAGATTCGCCTGCCCGCTGTGCAGCCGGGCTCCAGCATCATGCCGGGGAAGGTGAACCCCGTCCTCGCCGAGATGCTGAATATGGCCTGTTTCCACGTGCAGGGCTGCGATCTCACCGTGAGCCTCGCCGCCCAAGCCGGCCAACTCGAGCTGAATGTGATGATGCCGATCATCGCTCACAACCTCTTCGAGATGATGCACGTGCTGATCGGTGCGATCAACGCGTTCACCACCAAGTGTGTCGTCGGCATCACTGCCAATCGCGAGAAGGCCGAAGGCTGGCTGGCCAAGAACGCCATCCTCGTGACCGCCCTCAACCCTGTGATCGGCTATCTCAACGGCGCAGCCGTGGCCAAAGAGGCCATGGCTACCGGCAAGACGATCAAGGAGGTTGTGGTCGAGAAGGGGCTGCTCTCCGCCGAGGAGGTTGATAAGCTGATCGACGCCCGTAAGCTGACCGAGGGCGGCATCCAGGGCGTGGCCGCGGCGGGGTAGCCAGGGAGCAGCGGCAGCTTCAGGTAACTACCATTGGCCCTCACCCTCAAGGCCATCGCTCCAGCGACAGGGAGCGATAAGGCCTGCAGCGGTGGGGGCCGTCGCTATTGCCTCCCAACACCGCGGCCAGCGGCAGGGAGCGGAGACAGCGTACGCCGCGCTGGCGCTACGGAGCCGTGCCCGTAATGGCCGCCGCTATGATGGGCTTGGTAAGGCGCTGGCTCGCGAAGGAACCTTATCGGCCACGGCGGATCGCCCGAGCGATTGAGCTGGTGGCGCTGCTCTTCGGCATGAACGGCTCGTCTCCCAGTCGGGCCTATCTCCCATGAGCCCGGATCGAGCTTGCGCTCGCGGCCCGACACCATGATCCTGGGGATGCGATGTTGGGGCGCCCCGTCGTGGGCGTCCTTACATCTCTGCTTCTTTGTGTCGGGCCACTAAAACCGAATCGCTACGCACACCGGTGGAAGCGGCGAGCGCGCTGGGAGAGCTAGGGCATTCTCGGCAGGGCTAGCGGCTTCTGGTGCCTTGAGCCGAGTTTTTGGAGAAGATCGATGAACGTCACGCAGCGCCAGGTCGTGCTCGCCCTCCTCTGGCTTCTTATCGGGACTATCGTGCTGACGGTGCCGTTCCAGCTCGCCGGCGATCCCGAAGTATACTCAGTCTCGCTCTGGGCGAGTGCCTTTAGCCTGTTCGCGGTCGGCGGGCTGCTGGTCGCCTACCAGCGTGGCTGGGAGTACGCCCGCCATCTCACACTCGGGATGATCGTGCTGCTGATCGCCCTGAGTTCGGCTGAGCCCTACCTCACCCAGGCGTTCACCATTACTGCCTTTCTGCCGCCTGTGCTGGCGCTGATCCTGGTCGGCCCCAGTTGGGTGATCGGCAGCGCAGTTGTTCTGATGGTGATGCTGGCCTGGCGTGCTGGATGGCAGGGTGTCTACGTCGACCCGATCAACCTGATCCTGTATGCCGTTATTGTGGGCGGCATCGTGCTGGCGCGCCTCGTTACCGACACCGCGCAGCGCACAGCCGAGGCGAACGCTGAGCGCGCCGAGGAAGCCCGGCTCCGCTCCGAGCGACAGGCAGTTGAGCTCGCGCAGCAGGCAGCGGAGTTGAAGCATCAGAACGAGGAGCAGCGCCGGCTGATCGATCTGGTGGCGACGCTGGAGATTCCAACGGTGGCCCTTGCCGAAGGGGTGCTGCTGACGCCCGTGGTCGGCCATCTGGATACGCGGCGGGCCGGCGACCTCACCGAGCGGCTCTTGCGCGAGGTGAACAGCAGCCGGGCGCGCCTGGTGATCCTCGACATCGCTGGTGTGCCAGCGATGGACACGGGTGTCGCCCAAGCCCTCCTGCGGGTCGTTCAGGCCGTTCGCCTGCTGGGGTGCGAGGTGACGCTCACCGGGATCTCGTCCAACGTCGCTGCCACCATGATCACTCTTGGGATCACCATGGCCGGCGTTCGTACCGCCCGCACGCCCCAGGAGGCGCTGGCCGGCGCGTTCGACGGTGAGGTCCTGCGCCAGAACTAACGCGCGGAGCTCGGCGGGACGGAGGCGCTCGCCTGGCTCTCATACCGAGCGGCGGCACTGTCATGGCAGTGCCGCCGCTCGTATCTGGAACGCTGGATGTTTCAGGCCACCCGGTTGCCGCAGTTCGGGCAGAACATCGCCGTTGTCGGCATCGTGAATCCACAGGACGAGCACTGCTTGGTGGCCGCAGCAGCGGGCTGCTGGACCGTGGGCGCCGGCTGCGCCGGAGGCTCATAGCTCACCGGCACCTGCTGAGCGGGGGTGGGCGCCGCAGGGGGCGACTCCACGAATACCTCCGCCTGGGCCTGCTTTAGCTCCTCCTCCTTCAGCACCAGGGCGCTCCGCAGCTGATCGATCGCGGCGGCGAGCTCGGAGATCGAGGCCGACTGGATCTGACCCGCCCGCTGGAGGTCATAGGCCTTCTGGCCCAACTCGTTCAGCTTTGCATCGATCTGACGGCGAAACTCGTTGACCTCACCCTGGAGCCGGGTAGTCTTCTGAAACTTCTCGGCCTCGAACTTGGCGCGATCCACGCCCTGGCTGATTGATCTACTTAGATTATCGAGAAAGCCCATTGGGACGCCTCCTTGGACGGGTAACTCACCAGCTTTCTGCAGGTGCTAACAGCTATGACGCGCCGGATCGCGCGCAGGATGCAGCTCCCCAAATTGTAGCATACCGCTGGCCTCAGACCCCTTTTTCCCACAGCCATGTGCTACGCAAGTACTATGGACGCTCGACAAGGCGATTTCGTACTATACGTGAGGCAGGGGCTCCTGCACATTATTGTATCGAAAGGACCTGCCGTGAGCAGTATGGCCCCCCTCACCATCTCTATATCCGACGCGGCGAACCAGCTGGTCGCCACGCTTGAGCGCTACCGCGACACTTACCCAATCCTCGATGAGGAGCTGGCGCGCCAGCGGGCGCTCGCCGTCGCCATGGCCGAGCAGCACGAGCGCGGCGAGCAGGCGCTCAACGAATGGCGAGCCGCGCTCTCGCGCCGCTGGGAGTGTGAGGTGAACGCTCAACGGGCCTACTGCGAAGTGGAGCGGCAGTTCGGCACATATTATAGCTCCGACAGCGCCTACGCCCAGCTGATCGCGCCCTCCCATCCTACGAGCGGCAGCACGGCCAGCGATCTGCTCCATCAGGTCCGTCGCCTCGAGGCCTCGCTCGAGCTGATCCAGCCTCGCCCGCCGTTCGCCGCCGAGGCGATCACAAAGCTCCGGGCCGTTGCCGCCGATCTTGCCGACGCCATTGAGCAGACGGCCCGCTGCGAGGTCGAGCGCCGCAGCGTCCTCACCGATCAGCGCATCGCCGCCAACCTCTACGAGCGCGCCTACGAGCGGGCCCGGCAGCTCCTCGCCCACCATCTCGGCGAGCAGGCCCCCGCCCTTCCCTCCATCTGCCTCGACTTTGATCTCGCCTGAGCCGTGGAGAGAGCCGCGTCGCAGCGTTCAGCGGCGCCTTTCAGGCCACGGGTCGTTGCTCCAGCACGAGGCTACGAGACGTTCTGCCTCAGCTCGGCCAGTTGGCTCCGCAGCCGGCTGATATGGGCCATGTTGCCGCGCTCGTCGCCGAGAACGGCGAGCTGATGCTTCTTCTGCGCGAGCTCTGAGCATGTCTCATAGAAGCGTCGCGCCTCCGGCCCGCGCATCCGGGCGCTGATCTGCGCCCTGATCGAGCCGGCCGTCCGGTATTGTTCGGGAGTGAGCAGGCCGATAGCGACCTCCTCCCGTAGATACTCGCGTATCCAGCGGCGCTCGCGGAAGATCGCCCAGAGGACCACGCCGAGGGCTACCACCCAGCTCAGCCAGTCGATCGCGAAGGTGGCGGCCAGGCCGCCGAGGCCGAAGGTGCCGGCCAGGAAGACCGCCATCGAGTTGTGCAACGCGTGGACGAAGACGGCCACAATCCAGCCCAGGAGCGGCGCGATGAGCTTCACGGCGACGCCGCGGCGCAGCCGCGCCACGGCTAACCCGATCCCGATGAACGAGGTGTAGACGGCGTGGCCCCAGCCGCCGAGGATCACCCGCAGGATGAAGAGCGCGAACATCGAAGGGTAGCCGCCGTCGCCGTAGCCCGCGAAGAAGAGGTAGAGCACATTCTCCGTGGCAGCGAAGCCGAGCGCCGTGATCGCCCCATAGAGCATACCGTCCAGCACGGAGTCGAACTCGTCGGGGAAGGCGACGAAGATGATCGCCACAGCCAGGCCCTTGAGCGATTCCTCGACCATGGGGGCGAAGAGCGTGGTGCCGGTCAGGTCGGCGAGGGCGGCGTCGCCGGTGAGGGCTTCGGCGCTGAGTTGCAGCACCGAAGTCCAGATGATCGCGCCGCCGGTGGCCACCAGGGCGCCCCAAATGAAGGCGCCGAAGAGCAGGTGGGCC
>DAOUGF010000137.1:0-2500 GCA_034429295.1 Chloroflexaceae bacterium | reverse complement strand
GCGGCGGAGAGGCGGCGGGCTCGGATGTGGTCCGCCAGCTCGACGGCGGTGAGCGCGCAGATCTCGTCGGGCATTGGAGTCTCCTGGGGCGAAGAGGGCTTTCTGGAAGGGTTTTTCAGCGTGACGGCTGGCGCCTGCGTGTGATTGGGGGCGAGGGCGCTCGGCCGAAGACTTGCTTAAGGTTAGCGCCGGATGGCGCTATGATACCGCGAGTGGGCGGGATGGCAGCGACGCGCTATAATACGAGCGCGCCGGGCGCCGTAGGTTGTCTGCCCGGCGGCTTTGCCCCTATCCCTGTCCCGTTGCGGGGGGAGCGATGGCGACATTTCTCGTTGACGGGGCGCGGATCTACGCCCGCGAGGAGGGGCCGCGAACCGGCCAGGTGGCGCTCTGCCTCCACGGTTGGTCGAGCTCCTGGTACGCTCTCTCGCCGCTGCTGCCGCTGCTGGCGCGGCGCTTCCGTGCCGTGGCAGTGGACCTGCCGGGCTACGGGAACTCCGAGCGGCTGGCCGAGCGGACGACGATCGTGCGCTACGCCGATCTGATGGCCCGGCTGATCCAGGATCTCTCCGACAGCCCGGCTGTGCTCGTGGGCCACTCCATGGGCGGCATGATCGCGATCACGCTGGCCCTGCGCTATCCCCAGCTTGTGGATCGCCTGGTGCTGCTCTGCCCGACCATCAGCGGGCATCTGAGCACTTACATCAATGTGGTGGTCTCGCCGATCACCCTCCTGGAGCGCCACCCGATCGCCAACTCGATCGTCGCCGCCCTCGAGCCCTCGATGCTGCAGCTCACCGACCGGATCATGCGGCCGGCCTCCTTCGCCGAGCGCACCGAGATCAGTGATATCGACTACGTTCGCCTGCGGGCCGATGCCCGCCGTCCCGGCGAGGGCCGGGTGCGGGCCGAGTGCTTCTGGGCCATGCGCCACAACGACCTGCGGGGCCGCCTCCGCGAACTGGAGACGCCGGGCCTGGTGATCTGGGGCGCCGAGGACAACACCGTGCCGCTGCGCGACGCTGGCGTGGTCGCCGACGAGTGGCGCGGCGTCGATCTGCGGATCGTGCCGAAGGCCGGCCACTGGCCGCAGTTCGAGACGCCCCTCTTTACCCGTAGGGCCGTGGCCGCCTACCTTGGCCTGCCTCTCGTCACCACGCGGTTGGAGGACTCCTCCACCCCCGACGAGCAGGTGCGCCGGGCCGCCGAGTTCCTGGCGAACTCCGACATCGGTCGCAATCTGAGCCTCGCCCAACGCACCCGTCTGGCTTCTCAGTGCCGCCTGCGCCGCTATGTCGCCGGCCAGCTGATCGCCCCCGCCAACGAGGAGTGCACCGACCTCTACATCGTCCAGGATGGCTCGGTGGAGGTGTTGGCGCCCCAAGGCCCCGGCGACGAGGAGCTCCGGCAGATCAGCACTGTGCTGCGAGGCCAGATCACCGGCGAGATGGCGCTCCTCGACGGCGGTCGCCGCAGCGCCGCCCTGCGGGCCGGCGAGGATGGCGCCACCCTGCTCGTGCTCCGCCGCGACCGCCTGGAGGCCCTCGTGGAAGACGACCCGCCCCTGGGCAACACGGTGATCTGGAACATCGCCGCCACCCTGGCCCTGCGCCTGCGGCTCACCAACTGGCAACAGCAGCTGATCGTCAAGGAGCTCCAGGAGGCTCGCGCTGGTAGAGCTGCTGGGTGAGAACCTTTGGCGCCGCCAGCGGTCGTCCCATCACCTCGTTATTCTGGCATTCGAAAGGAGCCCTTCCACATGGCAACGCGCCCATCAAGCATAACGATCCCGGGCCGGCGCACGCTGGCGCTGCTGGCCGGCGATCTCGTCGCCCTCCTGATCTTCGCGGCCCTGGGCCGGCGCAGCCACAGCATGGCCGCCGGTGCCGGGGAGTTGCTGGAAATTGCTATCACCGCGGCGCCCTTCATCATCGGCTGGATCGCCGCGGCCCCTTGGCTTGGGGCCTTCAGCCCCGCTACCGCCGGGCGCCCCCTGGTGATGCTGCGCCTCACGCTGGTATCGTGGGTCGCCGCGCTGGCGGTGGGTGCCGTGGCCCGCGCCCTTTTTGTTGGGCGCTTCAGCCCGCCGACCTTCTACCTCGTCACCTTCCTGGTGGTGCTGCTGCTCCTCGGCGGCTGGCGGGCAGCCTTCGCGTGGGCGGAGGGGAGGAGGAGCTGAGCGAGGTTTGGCCCGTTCTCGATGCCCTACGGGCAGATCAGGGTGGGCAGGCGGCGCGTGCGGAGCACCTGCTCGACGGTGCTGCCGAGGAGCAGGTTGCTCACGGGGTCGTGGCCGTAGCCGCCCATGATCACTAGCTGGCTATTGGTGCGCTCGGCCGCTGCGACGATCGCCTCGCCAGGCTCGCCGCTCGCCGTGATGAACTCGGCGTTCACGCCGCGCTCGCTCAGGTACGCCTTCGCGCGGATGCGGGCGCCCTCCACGCTCGGATGGCGCTGGTCGGCGACCGTCACCACCACCAAGGGGCGACTCCAGCGGAGC
>DAOUGF010000136.1:0-5253 GCA_034429295.1 Chloroflexaceae bacterium | reverse complement strand
CTTGATGCGCTCAACTGCCCGCGGGTATGGGTACTCGTCGGTGGCGCCGTAGCTGATCGGGAAGAGCAGCTCGGCCAGCAGGTGGCCCGACTCAAGCAGGGCGGCGGCATCCTCCGGCAAGGCTGCGGGGTAGGCGTCGAGCAGGGCCTCCCGCAGGCCGCCGACCAGCACCGCTCGCAGCTCGGGGCGCCGCTCGACGAGTCGCCGCCAGCGCCGCAGTTCGTCCAGATAGCCCGGCAGGCCCGCAGCGATGTCGCCGCCCGGTGCCCAGTAGACCACCAGGCCGAGCCGCGCTACGGTGTCCCAGAACCGGGCGAAGGCGGGCGCGTCGATCGGGCGGGTGTCCAGCTCCCAGAAGTCACGCTTGTGGAAGAAGATGCCCCGCAGCCCCGCTGCGGCGGCCCGCTCCAACTCCTCTATCCGCGCCGGGTCGTCGGCGTGGCACTCGTCGATATGGGCGGTGGCGAGGAGCCGGTTTGGGTAGCGGCGCACCGCTTCGGCGAAGAGCTCGTTCAGCGCCCCGTAGAAGTGATCGTTCTGCAGCAGGGCCACGTCCACGCCAGCGTAGTCCATCTCGGCGATCAGGGCGTCGGCGCTGTAGCTATTGTCGGCCAACGAGGGCGGCATGAACTGCTTGTAGTACTCCACCCCGTCCACGGTCCACTCGAAGCGCCCGAAGCGCCCGACCCGGAACTGCACCTCGCGCCGGCCGGCCGGGCTGCGGTCCTGGCTATCCCAGATCGTGTGAGGGACGATGACGTTATCGCGTCGCCGTCGCACCGGTTGGCGGTTGCCGCTAATGCCCATCTGCAGGTAGGCGAGCTGCTCGTAGCCCGGCGCGGCCCCGAGGAACGGGAAGATGTGGGCGTGGCTGTCGATGATCATGGACGGCTCTCGGCGGGAAGATAATTTATAAAATGTATTGCATAAAAGATATTTTATAGTATAATGGCCTAACACGCAAGAGGGAAGCAGAATCATCGGCAGATTCCTGGCAGCCGCCCCACCCAGGGAGGGAGCGCAGCATGCGACGGATCACGCTCGAGCAGCACGGCTACAACCTAGCGGAGCCGGGCGAGCCTCTTGTTCGGCTCCGCCCCGGCGAGACCATCATTGTCGAGACGGAGGACACACGCTCCGGGCAGGTGCGCACACCCGAGCAGGCCACCCCCGAGGGGCTCAGGCGCTTCCGCGAGCAGCGCGATGCCCGTCGCTTCAAGAGCCCACTCACTGGCCCGATCTACATCGAGGGGGCCAAGCCGGGCGATGTGCTCGCGGTGCAGATCATCGATGTGGCGCCTGATAGCGTCGGCTTCACCGGCACCTGGCCCTTCCTGCAGCCCGACTGGTTCGACGAGCCGGTGACGAAGTTCGCCACCATCCGCGACGGCTGGGTCCACTACGATGAGCGCATCCGCTTCCCGGTGCGCCCCATGATCGGCTGCCTGGGTTGTACGCCGCCACCCGAAGGCAGCGTCTTCTCGGCGCCGGGGCCGTACGGCGGCAACATGGACTGCCCCGACATGTGCCCCGGCCACACCGCCCTCTTCCCCGTGGGCGTGCCCGGCGCCTACTTCTACCTGGGCGACTGCCACGCCGCCCAAGCCGACGGCGAGTTCTGCGGCGGCGGGATCGAGGTGCGGGCGTCCGTCACCCTCTCCTTCGAGCTGCGCCCGCGTCCCGCCGCCATGCACTGGCCTCGTGTCGAAACGCCCGACGCCCTTGTCGTCGTTGCTTCGGCGCCGCATCTGGAGGACGCCCTGAACTTCGCGGTGCGGGACCTTTGCTACTGGATGCGCGACGATTACGGCTTCAGTCTGGCCGACGCCTTCATGGTGGCTACCCAAGTGGCCGATGGTCGCGCCTGCCAGGTGTTGCCGAACACCCCCGGCCCGCACGTCATGCGCGTGCGCATGCCCCGCGCATACTTGGGGGGCACATGAGAGCCGCTACCCACATCAATAGCGGCGACGCCGCCGCGATCATCTCCCGCTGCCGCCAGCTCGGCGTCGACCAGGTGTGCCTGGGCGTCGCAGCGCTGCCCGGCGTCGCCGCGAGCGGCGTCCCCGACGTGCCGGCCCTGCGGCGCCTAGTTGAGGAGCTCGCCGCGGCGGGGATCGCTGCGCCCGTGGCCCTCGCATCGTCCGGCCGCGATATGGCGGCCCTGCTCGACCCGCGCTCCCCGATCGCCGACGATCAGGGGCGCATCCTCGCAGCCCTCGGTGCGGCCGGCTTCGAGGCGCTGCTCTACTACATCCACTGGGCGCAGCCTGCCATGCAGGCCGAGGAGGACGCGGCGTGGCGCGGCCTGGCCGCGTTCATGCGGCGGCTTATACGCCACGCCGAGGAGGCTGGCGTGTACCTGGCCCATCACCCGATCTGGCGTTGTCTGCCCGAGGCTCCCCTCGCGGAGGCGCGGCGCCAAGGGGTGGCCCTGGCCGGCTATGCCCAGTTCCGCTGCAACGGCTGGGATGGGCCCTATCTTGTCGCCTCACACGCCCACCTCGAGCGGCTGCTCGACGCGGCGCCGAGCGCCTACAACGGCGTCTGCTTCTGCACCGGGATGCACATTATGGGCGCCGATGTGCCGGCCATGGTCGAGCGCTTTCGCGGGCGCGTGCACTTTGCGCAGTTGCGGGATGTGCGCGGCCGCTGGCCCGCCAGCGAGGAAGTGCCGCTCGGCGAGGGCGACCTGGCGATCGACACTATTCTGCAGGGCCTGGCAGACACCGGCTACGGGGGCGCGATCGGCACGGAGCACTATGGGCCGCGGCGTGAGCCTGACGAGGATCAGGAGGCGATGGCCGTGGCCTTCTTGCAGCAGCGCCTCGCGCTGCTCTCACGCTGAAAGGAGGTGTGGAAGCTGGTGGCGGATCGGTACGGGGTCGGGGGCGGAGCCGCTAGTAATCACCAGGAGGAGCGACCATGTCCCGCGATGCTGAAGACTCTCGGTACAAGATCATCGACCTGAAGGTGAGCCGGCGCGACTTGCTGCGCGGCGCCCTCGTCGGCGCCTCCGGCGCCTCGCTCGCTTCACTGCTCGCCGCCTGCGGGGCTGCGCCACCCGCTGCCGCGCCCAGCGCCGCGCCAGCCGCCGATGCGCCCGCCGCACCCGCCGGCCCACAGGTAGGTGGCGTAAGTGTCTGGGCCGCCGAGAGCGACCCGATTTCCCTCAACCCGCTCACCGCCACCTCCTTCCAGGCGCTCCAGGGCTTCGAGCATATCTACGAGAGCCTCACCGCCTTCGACAATAACCTCAATATCATCCCCTCCCTGGCAGAGTCCTGGGAGACCCCCGACGACCTCACCTACATCTTCCACCTCCGAAAGGGTGTGAAGTGGCACGACGGCAGCGACTTCACCGCCGACGACGTAAAGTACACCTTCGATATCGTGATGGACCCCGACCAGGGCGTCGGCTGGCGCACCAACTTCTCCCAAGTCGACAAGATCGAGGTTGTGGATCCCCACACCGTCAAGTTCACCACCCTCACCCCCTTCCCGCCATTGCTCGGCGCGTTCGCCATCCTGCGGGGCTCGGCGATCATCAAGCGGGGAGCGGCCGACGGTAACCTTGACAGCGCTGCGATCGGCACTGGGCCCTACAAGCTGGTGGAGTTCGTGCCCAATGACTACATCAAGCTCGAGCGAAACTCTGACTACTGGGGCGCCCCTGCGCCTTACATCAACGAGGTGACCTTTAAGGTCCTCACCGACGATCTGGCCCGCACCTCGGCCCTCGTGGGCGGCTCGGTGGACTACGCCCTGCTAACTCCAGAGGGCGTGCAGCAGGTGCGTAACGACCCCAACATTGTCGTCACCAGCAACCCGCGAATCTACCTCTACTGCATTCTGCTCAACACACGGCGCGCGCCTTGGGACAACCCAAAGGCGCGCCTCGCGCTAAACTACGCTATCGACCGCGACGATATCATCACCAAGGTTTTCTCAGGCGAGGGCCAGGTCGCCGGCCCTATCCCGCCGAACTTCGGTGGCTGGGAGCTCACCGAGGAAGAGCTGCGCGGCACATGGTACACCCGCGACCTTGATCGGGCGCGGCAGCTACTCCGCGAGGCGGGCGTGGCAGAGGGCGCGCCGGTAGACCTGATCGTCACCGCTTTCAACCAGTTCTTCCCTGCCATGGCCGTGGTCATCGCCGACCAGCTTAAGGAGGTCGGCCTCGCGGTCAGCATCCGCCAGCTCGAGACGGGTGTCTACAGCGACGAGGCCAGTGAGAAGGGCGGCTACAACTATGACCTCGCGCCCAACGCCTTCTCGCCCCGCCACGACCCCGACGGCTTCGTCTACGGCCGCTTCCACTCCAGTACAGAGGTGACGGGCAATTACGTGAATCCGGAACTGGACAGCCTGATCGACCAGGCGCGGATCGAGCTCGACCGCACGAAGCGCAAGGAGATGTACGACCAGATCCAGCGCATCCTGCTCACCGACGCCCCGGCCCTCTGGATCTGCACTGACCGCGTGACCGAGGGCGTCCGTACGCGCCTGCATGGCTACCAGCAGACCCCCTTCACCATGCGCAGCTGGGGCCTGAAGCAGGCGTGGCTTGACGGGTAAACGCCTGTGGCAAGGGCTTGGAGATCGGGTGCCGCAGGCCATAGCGCCGCAGCCTGCTCCTGATCCCGGCACGCTGCCTCCAGACCAAGGGCGCCTCCATGGGCCAGTATATTCTGCGCCGCCTGCTGCTGATCGTGCCGACCCTGCTCGGCATTTCGATCCTGGTCTTCCTGCTGATGCGCTTCCTGCCCGGCGACGTGGTCGATCTGATGATCGGCCCCGAGCTGATCGACACGTTGACGGAAGAGCAGCGGCAGACGCTCTACCGCATGTTCGGCCTTGACGCCCCGCTCCACATCCAGTACCTGCGCTGGATCAGCGGCGTGCTGCGGGGCGACCTGGGCGTCTCACTGCGCTCATCGCAGCCCGTCAGCGGGGCGATCTTCCAGCGTTTTGGTGTCACGGCCGAGCTGGCCCTGCTCTCAGTGCTTTGCTCCACAGTCGTCGCCGTGCCGCTCGGCGTGCTGGCGGCGGTGCGCCGCAACAGCTTCATCGACGTGGCCGTGAATACGCTTGGTCTGATCGGCGTCTCGCTCCCGACCTTCTGGCTGGCGACGCTCCTGCTCTTCGTCGCCTCGGGCTTCCTGCAGTGGCGGCCGGCACTGATCTGGGTGAGCCCCTTCGATGACCCACTCACCAACCTGCAGCAGATGGTATTGCCCGTGCTCTCCCTCA
>DAOUGF010000135.1:0-3528 GCA_034429295.1 Chloroflexaceae bacterium | reverse complement strand
GGGCGCAACCAGCGGGCGTGGGCCACCGCGCATGGCCAGGGCTCAAGCCTGTCGATGAGATGAGGTAGCAGATCAGCGGCGGCACGGCACTGGCTTCCTACTTGGGGTCCAGGGGCGAGGCCCCTGGCGCGGGGGGTGTCGGGGGGCGTGCGTACGCCCCCGACAAAACTAGCGGGGAGCGGGGCGCAGCGCCCGCAAGTAGCCGTGTCGCAGGCACTGGAGCGAGGCCCCTGGCGCGGGGGTTGTCAAGGGGCGAGTGTTCGCCCCTGACAAAACAAAGTCGCACACTTGCCACTTTGCGACCGTTGATAGGGGTATGGTATAATTGGGTTGCCTTGCCGGGTTGTGTAATGGCAGCACGGCGGACTTTGGATCCGTCTGTCCAGGTTCGAGTCCTGGCCCGGCAGCCACCATGCCGGCCGCAGCCGCTGGGTTGTCAGCAACTGCCGCGCGGGCGCCGGAATCCACGAGCCGGCCGCGCCGGCAGCCTCGTTTGCAGTGGAGCATGGCTTCACTGCTTTTTTAATCGGCAGATTGGGGAACGCCTGCGATGGATGGTCGCCTGCTTGTGTTTAGCGGCAACGCTAATCCTGAGCTTGCTAAAGAGATCGCCACCTCCCTGCGCATGACAGTTGGCCGGGCGCTAGTCGGCCAGTTCAAGAACGGCGAGACGCGGATCAAGATCCACGATAACGTCCGCGGCTGTGATGTCTTCGTTGTGCAGTCCATCTGCGCGCCGGTCGACCATCATCTGATGGAGCTGCTGCTGATGATCGACGCCCTGCGCCGGGCCTCGGCCAGGCGGGTGACGGCTGTGATCCCCTATTACGGCTACGCCAAGCAGGAGAAGAAGACCTCGGGACGCGAGCCGATCTCGGCGAAGCTGGTGGCGAACCTCATCCGCACCGCTGGCGCCGATCGGGTGCTGACAATGGACCTGCACGCCCCGGCGATCGAGGGCTTCTTCGATATCCCTGTGGACCACCTGCAGGCCGCGCCGCTGCTCGCCGACTATATCCACAGCCTGAGCCTGCCGAACCCGGTGGTGGTCTCGCCCGACGCCGGCGGCGTGGGCCGGGCCAACCGCTTTCGGGAGCGCATTGGCGCAGGGCTTGCAATCATTGCCAAGCAGCGCCTGGAGCCCGACA
Source organism: Chloroflexaceae bacterium (assembly GCA_034429295.1). Classification (GTDB taxonomy): domain Bacteria; phylum Chloroflexota; class Chloroflexia; order Chloroflexales; family Chloroflexaceae; genus OHK40. Next base: position 2,380 of record DAOUGF010000135.1, on the reverse strand, counting down.
CGGCCGAAGTGCTGGAGATGGTCGGCGAGGTGGATGGTAAGACCGCGATCATTGTTGATGATATGATCTCAACCGGCGGTACTCTGGTCGAGGCGACCCACGCGCTGATCGAGCGGGGGGCGCGCAAGGTCTACGCCTGCGCGACCCATGGGATCTTCGCGACAGACGCCCTTCAGATCATCGCCCAATCCGATTTGGTCGAGACGATCGTCACCAACACGATCCCGCAGAGCGCGACGGCGCCGGCGGCGAGAGTGCGCACCATCAGCGTGGCGCCGCTCTTCGCCGAGGCGATCATGCGAATCCACAAAGACCTCTCCCTTAGCGCGCTGTTCTCTTGATAGGAGCTTCCCTTGGAGGACCCTGAACCTAGTCTAATCCTGCTAAGTATCGGTATCTGTCTCCTGCTGCTGGCCTTTACCTCTGCCGTTGACGCTGCCTTCACGGCGATCAGTCGCCATCGCCTGAGCGCGCTGCTGGCCGAGGATGGCGCGCGAGCGAAACAGATCGTCACCCGTCTGCTCGACGACCCCTACCACCTCAAATCCACCATCATCCTCATCAATACCGGCGCCCTGATCACCGCCACCTGGCTGACGCTCCACCTGGAGCTCGGCAGCGGGGCGTGGGCTGTGGCCGCCCGTCTCGGCGGGCTGCTCGTAGCTGCCCTGGTGATCGGCGAGGTAATCCCGAAGGCCATAGCCGTGCGCGATCCCGCCCGCGCGGCGCGCCTGCTCGCTGGCCCTATGGCCGCGCTTACGACGCTGCTCTGGCCGCTGATCGCCCTGATCAGCCTGCCGACGCGCCCGCTCTACCGCCTGCTCAGCGGGCAGGATGCGCCGCGCGCGCCACTCGTGACGGAGGAGGAGCTGCGGCTGCTCGTGAATGTCGGCGAGGAGGAAGGGTTGATCGAGCGAGACGAGCGAGTGATGATCGAGGGCGTGATGGCCTTCGGCGACACGCTCGTGCGCGAGATTATGGTCCCGCGGGTGGATATTTTCGGCCTGGAGCAGCACACCACCCTGGCCGAGGCGATGGACGCCGTGAGCGCCAGCGGCCACTCGCGCATCCCGGTCTACCATGAGTCGCTCGATAACGTCGTCGGCATCCTCTACGCCAAGGATCTGATCCCGGCGCTACGCACCGGCAGCCTGGATATGCCGATCGACGGGCTGCTGCGTGCGCCGCACTTTGTGCCCGAGACGATGAAGGTGAACGCCCTGCTCGAAGACCTACAGCGCCGGAAGGTGCACATGGCGATCATCGTCGATGAGTATGGCGGCACGGCGGGCCTGGCGACGATCGAGGATCTGGTCGAGCAGATCGTCGGCGAGATCCAGGACGAGTATGACACCGGCGACCCCTTGATCCAGCCGGTGAGCGAGGGCGAGTATATCGTCGACTCGCGGGTGCTGATCGAGGATATCAGCGACCTGCTGGGGATCGAGCTGCACTCGGAGGACGCCGAGCGCATCGGCGGCCTGGTCTATGAGCGCCTCGGGCGTGTGCCGCGGGTTGGCGACGTCGTCGATCTGCAGGGGGCGACGGCAACCGTGCTGACGGTGGATGGCGTGCGGGCGCTAAAGCTGCGGATCGTGCGCCGACCGGCGCCAGAGACGGGCCCGCTCGTTGAGGGCGAGTTCGTGGAGCGAGGGGTGCGTGGAGCTACCTGAATACGCGGCACTGGTAGAGGCCGCCGTCGCGGCCCAAGCGCTGGCCTACGCGCCCTACTCACAGTTCCGGGTTGGCGCGGCGGTGCTCACCGCGTCGGGCCGGATCTTCAAAGGCGCGAACATCGAGAACGCAGCCTACCCGATGACGATCTGCGCCGAGCGGGTGGCCATCTTTAGCGCCTATGCTGCCGGCGAGCGGCAGATCGTCGCCCTGGCCGTGGTGACCCCGACCGACGACGTGGCGAGCCCCTGCGGCGCCTGCCGCCAGGTGATCTTCGAGCTGGCGCCGCAGAGCACTGTGCTGCTGCTGAACCGCCACGGCAAGCACCAGCTGACCTCGCCGCAGGAGCTGTTGCCCCATGGCTTTGGGGCCGCGCAGCTCGACGAGGGGACGGGATCATCCTAGCAGCCGTACAGCAGATCGCCTGAAGCTGTACTGGTAGCTCGTGGATAACCTGAGAGGTGTAAGGACGCCCACGGCGGGGCTCCCTTACACCTCTGCTCCTTCGTACAGGGCCGCTAGCCACCAGTACATCAGCCGACAAAAGGGGCGGCCGCGGAGCTCCGCGGCCGCCCTGATGATCTGTGAGGTGGCACCTCAGAACACCCAGAGGAACTCACCTACCGTTGCTACCTTTCGGTCCTGGCGGGGTTCAGCAAGTATCTGCCGTTCCTTGGTGCCACGGCTATTATACCACACGCGACGG
>DAOUGF010000134.1:0-8299 GCA_034429295.1 Chloroflexaceae bacterium | reverse complement strand
CCCCGCAGGAATGGCTTGAGCACATCGGCGCTGGATGGGTGCTCGGTGATCAGCCGGTCGCGGGTGGCGCGGTCTACTACGAACGCCTCGTTGAGGCCGGTTAGAATGCCACGATAGAACCGCCCGCCCACATAGTCGCCGAGGGGCCTGCCAACGCGGCGCAGCTTCTCCAGCAGGCGTTGGGTAGCACTACCCTCAAGGCGCCAGCCGTCGGCGGCGAGGCTACGCTGGAGGATGAGCGGAGCGGTGGGCGCGCGCTCGGCCACGGCGGCCCGTGCGTTGGCGATAATCTCCGGGAACTCCTCCAGGCGGCTGGAGGGGCTCCAGTTGAGGGCCAGCAACTGGTGATCAGCGGGCGGCGCGCCTTTCTGGGCGATGATGATGCTGGGGTAGGCGATGGCCGTGAACACCGGCGCGTCGCCGAAGTCGATCACCTGGTGGATGGTGGCGCCGCTCGCAAGGTAGCCCCGCAGCTTCTGGCCGTAGGCCGCGCGGAAGAACTTGTTCGACGAGATAAAGGTCAGCACGCCGCCCGGCTTGAGCAGCTGCATCGCCCGCTCGTAGAAGTAGACGTAGAGGTCGGCGGTGCCGGCGTAGGTCTCGTAGCGCTGCTGCAGGGCTGGCTTGCGATCCCTGATCTGCTCCTGGCGCACGTAGGGTGGGTTGGCGATCACAATATCGAAGCCCTCCTCGCGGCCGAACATCCACTCGGGGTCGAAGAAGGGTGCAAAGCGGTTCTGAGCGTATGGGTCCCACTCCGCAAGCAACTTCGCTGCATTGTCGGAGAAGCCGCTTCGCTTGAGAAGGCTTCCTAGCTTGACCCGCAACTCATGGTCGCGCTCACGGTATTTGCGCTTCGTAGCCGGGGTGCGTGCATTGAAGTGGGCCGAGCGCACCTTCTCCAGCTCCCGCTCCAGCGCCTCGATCTCGGGGTCCCGTAGGCTCATCTGCCCTGACCGCTGCACGCTGTTCAGCGTGTCGGCAGCTACAAACTTCGTCTCAAGGTTCGGCAGCGGGCGGATGCCGCGGTTCTCCCGCTCGTCGTGTACCTGCTGGTCCACGATCAGGCTGATAAAGCAGCGCAGCTTGGCGATCTGCACGGCGATCGGCTGGATGTCTACGCCGTAGATGCAGTTCTCGATCAGGAACAGCTTGCGCCCGTAGTCGAGGTCGTTGCGCTCGAATGCTTCCTCGATGCTCTCGATCGCGGCCTCGCGGGCCATCGGGTCATCGATCCGCTCGGCGCGGGCAAGCTGCCTCGCCTTCCAGCGGCGGTTGCCGGGGTCGAGCTTGTTAAGCAGATAGACGAGCTTCTGCAGTACGCCCATCGGGAAGGCGCCCGAGCCGCATGCGGGATCGATCACCGTGAGGGTGTCGATGGCGATGATCAGGTGGCGCAACTCGTCGCGGCTGAAGCGTGGCTCCAGGTCGTTGTAGGCGAGCAGCTCCCGCAGCCGCTCATCGAGGGTTGCGCGGGCCTGCTCGTCGAAGCCGGGGATGAGCGGTGCTGCGCGAAGGAGATGGTCGCGCAGATACAACAGCAGTGACTCGTCCACCATGTACGCCACGACGTTACGCGGCGTGTAGAAGGAGCCCGTCTCCTTGCGGGCGGTGGTCTCCGTCTCGGGGTTGTAGGCGGCGAGCAGGTTCTCGAACACCTGGCCGAGCAGCTCGGGGTCGAGGGCCACGTCCTCCTCGACGGGGGTGTTCTCGGCGACGGTGAACTTATAGCTCTCCAGGATCTCAAGGATGCCGCGGACCTCGTAGCGGCGGCCGCGGGTGCCGTAGGTAGCGTTGAGATCCACCGCGACGGGTTGGGCGGCGAAGAAGAGTTCGTTGGGGACGGTGGGCTGGCTGTCGGGCCGGTCGGAGAAGGCGTCGATGCGGACCGGCGGCTGCTGGCTGAAGTCGTCGAGGCACTCGAAGAGGCCGCCGTTGAGGAAGGGGATGCGCTCGAAGAGGGCGAGGGCCGCCGCGGGGTCGCGGAAGAGCGCCTCGTGGCGGTAGAGGTTCTGGGCGCCGTAGTTCTGGTTGGGCCGGCGGAAGGCGCGCTTGCCCATCTCCTGGTTGAGCGTGCCGAAGAAGAGGTTTTGGAGGATCGCCTTATAGTAGCTGCTCTCGCCGTCGTCGAGGGTGACGAGCAGGCGCTCCACTTCGGCGCGCCGGAACAAGCGCGGGTCCACGAGCCCCTTCTCCCGCAGGAACCAGACGAAGATCAGGCGCGTGATCAGGCGAATGACGCGGTCGGCGTTGCGGCGGGCGCGGGGTGTGCCGTCGTCGGGGAACTCCACCCGCTGCACGGCCCAGAAGTACCAGTTGGCGATCTCCCGGTAGAAGCGCCGGTTCAGCTCGCTGATGTCGAGGGTGCGGGCCCAGGCTCGCTGCAGATCGGTGAAGCCGGCGATGGCCTGGCGGGTGGCGAGTGTGGGAAGCGCCAGGTCGGCGAGGATCTCGACGTGGGCGCGGTGGGGGTTCGCCAAACGCACATCGCGGATGAGCGAAACCTTCTCCAGCACGTCGCGACTGCTGTCGCGGAGGTTTGGCCTGTGGGTGACGATGGCGAGGGTGAGGGCCGGCTCGGCATCCACGGCATGGCGGAAGACAACGCTCACCGGCATACTGAAGAGCTTATTGAGCTCGCGGGTGATCGTGGCGAGTTCGCCGCGGGTGTAGGGACGCCCGTCGGGCCTGGGCTCAAGTTCCAACGCAAAGAAGAGGAAGGAGCGGTAGGATTGGGCGTCGAAGGCAGGGCCCTCGAAGATGCTGAGTTGGCTGCCGCGGGAAAGCTCGTCGCCGGTGAGCTGGAAGATCATCTCCACCGAGCGCCACTGGCTCACACGGGCGTTCTCCCGATTGAGACGCCCCTGACTATCGAAGGTGGTGAGGAAATCGGCAGCTGAGGGGCCGACCTCGACCCAGCGATCGCTACGGTAGCCGAGCAGGTTCAGCAGGTCGCGGGCGCGCTCGGCGAGCGAGCCGGAGGCGCAGGCGGCGAGGGCCTGCTGGATCGAGCGGCGGAGCATTACGTCAGTCACAACTTATCCTTGGCTTTCGACAAATGTCATTGGCGCTCAGCGGATCACGAGCCATGTGATCAGCTCGAAGTCGTCGGTGGAGCGGGCCTGCTGCTTGCGGGAGGGGACGATCCCGTCGCGTCCACCGGTGAGCGCCGCTGCTGCGCGCCTCACAAAGCGGCGCTCGATGTCGCGGACAGCGGCTTCCAGCAAGAGATTGTAGCGCGCCATATCACTGCCATCCTGGGTCTCTTGATCGAAGAGGGCGCAGAGAGCCTCGTCGGCGGCGGCGCGGTCGGCGCAGAGCAGCCGGTACAGCTCCAAGATCTGCTTGGGGTGCGAGAAGCTGAAGCGCACAGTTCCATCATCCCAGACATAGACGAGATAGTAGGGCTGGAGCGGGTTGACGATCTGCGTCTCGCCCGCCGGCCCTTTCTGGCGCAGGCAGAAGATCACGCCGGGCCGGATGGCCTCATACGAGCGGTCGGCGGGGACCACGGCATAGAGGCCGAGGGGTAGATCCTCGAGGGTGCGGCGGTGTGTTTGAAGAAAGCGGATGAGGTCGGCGCGGAAGTCGTCGAGGGTGAACTCGGTGAGCGCGACGCTCTCGGTGAAATCCTCCAGGTCGAGTACCTCGTCGCGTAGCCGGAGCAGCTGGCGGTCGCGGTAGCGCAGCTCGTCGGCTATTTGCTCCTGGTCGCCCAGCAGGTTGTCCTCGCCGGTGGCGGTGAGATCTACCAGCGCCATGCGCGCCTCGACGCGGCTCTTGAGGTTGATGTACTTATTGAGATCCTGGGTGGGCCAGAAGTTAACGAGCTGGACGGCGCTGTTTGTGCTGCGCAGGCGGTCGATGCGGCCGAAGCGCTGGATGATCCGTACGGGGTTCCAGTGGATGTCGTAGTTCACCAGGTAGTCGCAATCCTGGAGGTTCTGACCCTCGGAGATACAGTCGGTGGCGATCAGCAGGTCGATCTCGCCTTCCTGGGGCATCGTGGGGATGCTGGCGCGTTGTTTGGCCCGCGGCGCGAAGTTGGTGAGGATCTCGGCGAAGTTGGCACGGCCGAAGGTCGTGCGGTTCGCGCCGCCGCCGGTGACGAGAGCCACGTGGATGCCGAGCTCGCGTCGAGCCCAGGGCGCAATCTGGTCGTAGAGGTAGGTCGCGGTGTCGGCGAAGGCGGTGAAGACGAGGAGCTTGCGGTTCGGGCGGCCTTCCTTATCAACCGTGGGCTGGCGCACCTTGCTGGCGATCAGCTCCTTGAGCTGGGCGAGCTTGGCGTCGCGGGTCGGGTCCACGTCCTTCGCTACCAGATAGAGGCTGTGGAGCTGCTGCTTGTCACTCTGCAAGTCGCGGAGCCAGGCGTCCACATCGAGATGGGCAAGCTCGAACTTGAGGCGCTGGCCGACGAGCAGCAAGTCGCGGAGCTCCTCGTCCTCGGGATCGAGGGCATCGAGCGATGGCGGCTCGACCTCGATCTCGCCTCCTTGCAGGGCGCGGAACTGCTTGATCTGCTCCTCCAGCGCGCTGATCTTCTCGACGGTGCGCTTGAGCGTGACGGCGAATGAGGCAACAGAGCTCTCCAGACGCTTGAGGAAGTTGACCTTCATCATGCCGATCAGCGACTGCTCGCGGAGGCCCTGATTGAAGTAGCGGGTCTTCTGGTCGCGCCGGCCGGCCTGCTCGTACTTCTCGCGGAACTCGGGCTTGACATAGCGGGTCGGGTTGAAGAGCGAGAGGCGATAGTTCGAGATCTCGTCGTTGAGCCGGTCGTAGGACATGAAGAGGCCAGCGGCATCGATCTCGGGGTAGATGGCGATCGGACGCTTGCGCTCGGGGAAACCACCGAGTTCGTCGATCGTAGCGCCGTAGTAGCGCTGGATGTGGGCGCGGGAGCGGGCGATCGTCAGCTCGTCGAGCAGCGTGAAGAAGGCGGAACTGAGGCGCTCCAGCAAGTCGACGGTGCGGCGCGGGCTGGTGGGGCGGGCCCACTCGCTGAAGATGCGTTGGGCGACGTTGAGCGTTTGCTCCACGCTCTCGATGCCGAGCGACTCTCTGAAGGCCGCGTCCGAGCCAGCGGTGAGGAAGGCGATCTGGTTGCGCAGGTCGCGCAGGTCGTTGTTGACCGGGGTGGCCGAGAGCAGCAGCACCTTCGTCTTCACCCCGCTCTTGATGATATCTTCCATGAGCCGCTCGTAGCGCGAGCGGCGCACCAGGTTGCCCTCAGCGTCGCGGCGTGAGCGAACATTGTTGCGAAAGTTATGGGACTCGTCGATCACCACTAGGTCGTAGTTGCCCCAGTTGAGCGTAGCAAGATTGATCTCGCCGGAGTATCCCTGCTCCCGGCTGAGGTCAGTGTGAGAGAGCACTGTGTAGCTGAAGCGGTCGCGGACGAAGGGGTTGAGAGGGCTGTTGTTCTGGGCCTGGTAGACAGTCCAGTTCTCGCGGAGCCGTTTGGGGCAGAGGACGAGCACGCGCTCATTGCGCAGCTCGAAATACTTGATGATCGCCAGCGCCTCGAAGGTTTTCCCGAGGCCAACGCTATCGGCGATGATGCAGCCATTGTGGCGCAGGATCTTGTTGATGGCGCCCTTAACCCCATCTCGTTGGAACTCATAGAGGGCGCGCCAGATCTCGGTCTCAACGATCTGAGTGCCGAGGTCGAGCAGTTCGCTACGGCGCTGCTCGTCGAGGTAGCGCTCAAAGAGGTGGTAGAGCGTCTTGTAGTAGATCAGCCGGGGCGGCTGGTTTGCGTAGAGCTGCTCGAGGTACTGGAGCACCTCAGCGCGCACATCGCTGACGAGCTCGGGGTTATCCCAGATCTCGTCGAACCAGGCCTTGAGGTCGCGGCGATCACGGGCACTGTCGACAACCAGATTGAGCTCGATGTTATTGCCGGTTGGGGCAAGGCCAAGGCCGCGAACTGTAAAGTTTGAGCTGCCGAGGATCGCCTCCTCGACGCCGCCGTTGTTGATGTGGTAGAGCTTGCCGTGGAGCAGGCCCGCCTGCTTCACCGAGCGGATCTCGACCTTCTGCCTGATCCACTCGGCGCAGGCGCGGGCGATGGGGCGCTGGCTGAGGAGCGTGGTGAGCTGTAGTCCACCCTCGTCGATGGCGAAGGCCTTCGCGTGGCCGCCGTCAGGGTCGAGGGTGCGGACGAAGCGGGGCTCGCCGAAGAGGAAGCGCAGGTGCTCGATCTGGTCGAGCGTGCCGTGGAGGGCGTGGTAGGCGTAGATGGTGAAGTAGGCAGAGACAAAGGAGAGTTCTGCGCCGGGGCGGATCTGCTCACGCAGAAAGCTGCCGACGGAGCCGCGGGAGCGGTTATCGCGGATGCCTGAATCAGAGGGCGGGGCAGGGGCGCGCGTCATCGGCAGTGTCTCATTGAATTACTAGTGCGCCTTTGGCGCAGGAGAGGTATAGGGGCAGGGGCGAGCGTATCACAGCGCAGGATCGACTGACGGCTTGCCCAAGCTCCTCGCTGGAAATGCACGAGGCTAAAACTGATCTAAACTATATCATATATGACTTACGCATAGAGGCCTTGCCCCCTTCGCCCGTGGCCTGCGGCCATAGGCAAGAGAGAGTGCGTTTCTGGATTCTCACCTTTTTGTCTTCCCCTCTCCTTACTAACTATTAGCGTAGCGGGCGGGAGAGATTACCGGCCCTGCCCATCGATTCCCCTCTTCTCCTGTTAGCGCAGTGAGCGGGAGAGGGAGGCCAGGAGGGTGAAGGTCCTCTTCAAGACCGACGTCTTCATCTTCAAGACTGGCGACTTCGTCTTCAAGACCGGCGACTTCATCTTCAAGACAGGCGTCTTCATCTTCAAGACCAACGCGCTGAGGGCGAAGGCGGCGCTCTTTTAGCACAACGGCGGGGGCACTTTCCAGTACATCCTTGCTATAGAGTTCGCTGGTAACAGCGGGACCATACAATGCGCAGCGGACGGCAGCATCGTCGTACTACACACTTGAAAGGACCAGTCCACAATGGCGGGACCTAAACGCATCCCCTTCCCGACCCTTCACGACGACCGGGCGGCCCTGCAGGCCATCACCGACATGGGCGACTACGCACCGGCGAACACGGCGTACAGCACAGCAGCTCTCCAGGAGCTGGAGGATGCTCTGACGCAAGCTGAGCAGGATGAGATCCGCGCCCGTCGCGCCCTCGACGTCGCCCGCGACCGGGCGGTGGCGGCCGCGCGGCGCTTCCACGAGGCCATTATCGGCGCCAAGGCGCAGGTGATTGCCCAGTACGGCAACGACTCACCCGAGGTGGAGGCTGTCGGCTACAAGCGGAAGTCCGAGCGCAAGCGGCCCACGCGCCGCCAGGCGTTGGCGGCCGACTAGCGATTCGCTCCCGCCGGCGGGCGGCGTCCACTGCCGTCCACCTCAGTAAACGCCTGCCGGCGGGCCTGAAGGAGATCGTCCTGGCTCCGTAGAGGCTTCGCCTCATCTGCTGCGGGATGGTCGGGGAACGGCCCTCACCCTTCGCCCTCCTCTCTCGATTCGGGAGAGGATGCGCCGCTTCGGTGGTAGGGTGAGGGCCGCGCCTGTGGTACAAAACAGCTATGAACTTCTACGAGATTGTGCGTGGCCGGCGGAGCGTGCGGGCGTTCCGTTCCGAGCCACTGACGCGGGCCCAGGTCGAGGCGGTGTTGGAGGCGGCGCGCTGGGCGCCCTCGCCCCACGGGCGGCAGCCCTGGCGCTTTGTGGTGGTGGAGACAGCTGCGGCGAAGGAACGGCTCGCCAGCGCGATGGGTGAGAAGTGGCGGGCGCAACTGGCCCTCGACGGCCAGGACCCGGCGACGATCGAGATCCGCTTCCGCAAGTCCCACGAGCGCATCACCGGCGCCCCCGTCGTGATCGTTCCGTGCCTCTACCTTGAGGATCTCGACGTCTACCCCGACGCGGAGCGGCAGGCCGCCGAGACCACGATGGCGGTGCAGAGCCTCGGCTGCGCCATCCAGAATATGCTGCTGGCCGCCTACAGCATGGGCTTCGATAGCGGCTGGATGTGCGCGCCGCTCTTCTGCCAGGCGGCCGTGCGGGCCGCGCTCGGCCTCGACGATACCCTCCACCCTCACGCGCTCATCCCCCTCGGCTACGCGGCGAAGGACCCGGTGCGCCGCCCGCGCCGCCCGCTGGAGGAGCTGATCGTCGCCTGGGAGAAAGCTCGGGGCAGCAGTGAAGGCACCCGCTGCCAGTGCCCCGCGCCCCGCTGAGGGAGGCGGGCGCAAGCGCTTCGCGCCACTGCGTCCGGCGCCCCGCTGGATTTGTCAGGGGGCGTA
>DAOUGF010000133.1:0-5267 GCA_034429295.1 Chloroflexaceae bacterium | reverse complement strand
ATCGAGACTAACAAAGCCTACGACGATGCCTCGCCCTGGCACCAGCGGGCCGTACTGCTCCACTCGCACGACGGCGGGGCGAACTGGGGTGAGCCCATCGTCGCCGCCCAAGACCCGAGCGGCCGCATCTTCAACTGGGATCTGCGCCTGGGCGTGGCGCCCGACGGCCGGATCGCCTCGTTCGCCTGGACCTACGACAGCGCCGCAAGAGCGTACGTCAACATCCACCGCCGCATCAGCGCCGACGGCGGGCGCAGCTGGTCGCCCCCGGAGGACTTAGGCTTCGCGGACCAGGCCGGGCGCCCGGCCGTGCTCGCCGATGGCCGCGTGCTGCTGCCCTGGGTGGACCGCTTCGGCAGCCGCAGCATCCGCGCCCGCCTCGCGCCCTCCATTGATGGCCCCTTCGACCCGCGGAGCGAAGTGGTGCTCTACAGCCTCGACGGCGCCGGCCCCGGCGGCGTAACGAGCACCGGGGATCTGCTCGCCGAGATGGCGCTCTGGACCTTCGGGCTACCCTACGCGTTGGCGCTGCCCGACGGCGACGTGCTGGTGCTTTACTACGCCGGCTCGCCCGCAGCGATGGATATCTGCTGGGCACGGCTGAGGGTTTAGCGTATGCGATTGAGCGAGCATCACAACGCCCTCGCGCCGGGCGACGCTATTGTCGTGGCCGGATCGGCCTACAGGGAAGGGGTGCCCGCCCGCGAGGCCGACGCCGGCTGGCCGATGGGAGTAGTGCGCCGCCCCGACGGCGACCTGATCGTGGTGGACTACCAAGCCCACATGCTCTGGCGGATCGACCGAGAGGGCATTCTGCACCGCTTCGCGGGCGACGGCACGCCAGGCCGCGAGGGCGACGGCGGCCCAGCGCTCGCGGCGCGCTTCTTCCACCCCCACGACCTCTGCCAGGACCGGCACGGCAACCTCTACCTCTCCGACCTCGGCAACCGCACGATCAGGCGGATCGACTACCGCACCGGTATCGTCACTCGCGTCGCAGGCAGCGGGGCTGCGGGGCGCGGCGGCGATGGCGGCCCCGCCACCGAGGCGGAGCTAGATTGCACCTGCGGCGTGGCGGTGGATCGGGACGGCAACCTCTATCTCTCCGATGAATGGTCCTGCGTGATCCGCCGCGTGGACGCCCGCACGGGTATCATCACGCGCTTCGCCGGCCTCGATGCGCGCCACTATCCGTCCGAGCGCGGCGCCAGCCGGCCCTTCGCCGGGCCTGGCCTCAGCCTCCTCGGCTACCACGGCGATGGTGGGCCGGCTGCCGAGGCCGCCTTTCATCACCCCGAGCATCTCGCCTTCGACTCGCGGGGCGATCTGTACGTCTGCGACAACTCGAACGACCGGGTGCGCAAGATCGACATGCGAACCGGCATCATCACGACGGTGCTGGGCAACGGGATGCGCTCCTCCAGTGGCGATGGCGGGCCGGCTATCGAGGCCAGCACCCTCATGCCCGACGCGATCTGCCTCGACGCCCACGACAACCTCTATGTGGGCGAGAAGTACGGCTTCCGCGTGCGTAAGGTGGAAGCCGCCAGCGGCATCGTCCGCACCCTCGTGGGCAACGGCGTGCCCGGCTTCGGCGAGGAGGGACTTCCCGGCGCGGAAACGCACTGCAACTCGGTCGAGGCCGGCATCTGGGCCGACCCCGACGGCACCGTCTTTTGGGGCGACTGCTCGGGCCGTCTACGCCGCTACGACGGGCGCAGCGGCATCGTCACCACAGTGCTCGGCGGCACCGGCGTCGGCGATGAGGGCCCAGCCACGGCGGCCTTCCTCTGCGGGCCGGGCGGCCTGGCGGTGGGGCCTGACGGCACGCTCTACATCGCCGATGTCTGGTCACAGCGGGTGCGGGCCGTTGATCCCCGCACAGGAGCGATCCGCACGGTCGCCGGCAATGGGGCGCGGGCCTATGGCGGCGACGACGGCCCGGCCACCGAGGCGTACCTTGGCAACCCCCACGACGTGTCGGTCGACTCCCGTGGCCGCCTGGTGATCGCCGACACGCGCCACGGCCACGTGCGCCGCGTAGACGAGGACGGGGTGATCCGCACGGTGGCCGGGACGGGGCTGCAATGGGACAAGGGCGACGGCGGGCCCGCTCTCGGCGCCTGCGTGGTTCACGTCGAGGCGGTGGCCCACGGCCCCGGCGACGACATCTATCTCGGGGATGCGGTGGGCCGCATCAGGCGCATCGACGCCCGCACAGGCATCATCACGACGGTGGCGGGGTGCGGCATTCCCGGCTACAGCGGCGACGGTGGCCCCGCCACGGCGGCCCGCATCGGCACCCCGACGGCCATCCGCTTCGACCGGGCCGGCAACCTCTTCTTCGCCGACCGGGCGTACCATATCGTGCGCCGCGTGGACGCCCACAGCGGGCAGATCACGACCGTGGCCGGCCTGGGGCGTCCGGGCTTCTCGCCTGACGGCACGCCGGCACATCAGGCCTTGCTCGATACACCCTGGGGACTCGAAATTTCCCTTGACGGAGTCATCTATATCGCTGACTCCGTCAACAATCGGGTGCGACGCCTGCGGCCAGGGGGCGCCTTGGAGACCGTGGCCGGCGGCGAGCGCGGGCCGCGCCTGAACAGTCCTCACGGCCTGCGGCTCTACGGCGAGGGCGTACTGCTCATCAGCGACCACTTCGCCAACCGCGTGCTCGCCGTCGCTACGTCCTGCTGAACATGGGGCGCCAGAGCCATAGCCCAACCCTTGAGTCGTGCGGACGCTGGGGCGACACTATGCCGCTTTCGAGAATTGCAGTTAATTAAGGTCGGGCCGCTGGGGTTGGCTTGCACTTCTCAATAGAAGGTGCCAATACAAACCGATGCCCTGCTCCACTCCAGCGAGCGGCGGCAAATGCCCGCAACAATTAGGCGGGCCAGAACCTCCTCGCTCCCCAGTACTTTGCGACCGCCTCGCCGGTAGCAGCTACTGACCTACGCGCCGGTACACGGATACATCATTGACCAGGGTCCAGGTCATGGTCAGCTCATCACCCGCGAACTGCAGAAGGTATCTGTCGTGCTGGGGCCCTTCGGCGATCCTGCGGGGCACGCTGTGCCATTCGACCTCGATCGTCCGGTCGTCAAGGAAGACGTAGCGCCCGCTTACCCGTAGCTCGCCGTTGCGGTAGATCTTTGAGGTGCCCCAAGGCGAGAACTCCCGCCGCACCAGGATGGGACCGTTGGCCTCCGCCACTGTTTCCCAACTGCCGATCAGGGCCCAGCGCTGCGGGAATGGGGCCAGGAGGAGCACGAACACCAGCGATGGCATCACCAGCCAGCCCGCCAGGCTGGCAGCGAACGCCGTGAGCAGGCTGAACAGCTGGTGCGAGCTGCCACGGCGGCCCCACGCGAGGCCGAACAGGCAGAGCGCAACTACGGCGAGGCCGACGAGCACCACAAGCGTCAGGGAGCGATAAAGATACATGAGGCCGAGCCGGGCCAGCCCGGCACAGCAGCCAAACAAGAGGCACACAAGTAAGGTTTGCCGGCTCATAGGTTCTCCAGACCAGAGAAGGCGACGGCGGTGAAGTGCGTTTGCGGTGGAAGGCTCCACCGCCGAGACAGTAGCGCACGGTAGTAAGGGAACTATAAGGAGCATCCGAAGCCTCCCCACCCCGGCGGCGATGCGGGGGGAGAGCGAAGGCGAGGTCCGCGTGGTTATGTCATGCGCGTACTACAGCGCCCCTGCTTCTGCAGGGGCGCGGCCTAACGGAGGAAACCCTACAGACGATGGTGCCGGCGACGTTGGCGGCAGGCCTCAGCCTCCAGCAGAGCGGCCAACTCAGGGTAGTCGAGGTCGGGCTCATCAGCCGCACGGCCATCCGCAGCGCCCCGCTCGTCTGCTACTCGTGAGGCTCCGCCAGCTGGGTTCCGGCGGAGGGGCATCACCGGCAGCGCCAGGCACTGCCGGTACAAGCATTTCGTTGTTCGTCGCGATCTCCGACGCAACGAGAGGCCGCGCCTAACGTACCGCATGCTGGTGAGCGAACTGCTCGATAGCTACTGCCGCCGCGGCCGTACCTCCGTAGGAGCGTAGCCGCTCGCTCGCGCGCTTGGCATTCGCGGTGAAGGACGGCTCGGCGAGCACGCGCCGCACCGCTGCGCGCAGCTCTGCGACGTCCACATACTTCTTACCAGCCACGTAGGTAACCGGAACCAGCGCCGCCGCCCCGAGGGCAGCGACGCGGCGGGCGTTGCTCTCGCGCTCGGCGTAGGTCGGCACGATCACGGCCGGCTTCCCACACAGCAGCCCTGTCTGGCAGGAGCCGTAGCCGCCGTGGTGGATCAGCAGGTCGCTCCGCTCGGCCATGGCCAGGCCCGGGAGATACGCCTCGTGGCGAACATTCGCTGGCAGCGGGAGCAGATCGCGCGGCAAGGGATGGTGTCCGGTGGTGATAATCAGGTGCACCTTCTCGTCGCGCAGAGCGGCGATGCTGGCGCGGAGCACGATAGCCGAGTCCAGTAGTTCATCCGCCGAGCCGTAGCGCGGATTGCCGGCGTACAACCAGATCAGCGGAGTATCGGAGCTCAGCTCGGCGATCCAGGCTGGTAGGCTTGCCTCGGGCTTCTGCCAGAGGATCGGCCCAACATAGGTCACCGCCGCATCGGCGGGCAGCGGGTCAGTCTCGGGCATGCCAACGCAGAGCGTCAGATCACCGACTGATAGCTCACTCAGCGAGCGGATCGGAGGGAGGCCATAGCTGGCGAGCACCCGGTTGAGTACCGGCACCGGCGTGGGCAGGTCGGCTGGCGGCTGCTTCCACCAGATGAATCCGGCGCTGCGGGGGTGCGCGTCGGCCTGTATCACTGTGACCACCGGCTTGCGAAGCGCGCGCGCAGCAAGCACGGCGAAGGGGTTCCAGAAGTCCACCACAACGTCGACATCGGAGGACGCGATCAGCTCGAGCATGGCCGCGCAGTTGGCCCGTACAAAGCCTTCGTTCAACATCCCGAGTTGCGCCCCGGCGTGGTCGACATTCCAGATCTCATGTGTTCTGGGCGGCGAGCGCAATGGCAGAGCCAGTACGAGATCACGCAGCGCACGCAGGGGCGAGCCGTAGCGCCGCAGGCTGCCCGAGCGGACCAGGCGTAGCAGGCCGCGCGGCGTGGCGCCATGGGCGATGAGCGCGTAGAGCGGGTGGTTCGGGATGCGGTTCTGGAAGCCAGCATCGGCGATCAGCCGACTGGGCGCGCGGGCTGGACTGCAAAAGGTGACGCTGTGCCCACGGCTTGCCAAGGCGG
>DAOUGF010000132.1:0-8045 GCA_034429295.1 Chloroflexaceae bacterium | reverse complement strand
CCCCGTGGCGCTGGCCAAGCGGGTCATCCAGCTCTACACCTATGTGGGCGACGTGGTGCTAGACCCCTAGGTCTTCTGGCGCACCCTCGCGGGCCGCGGCGAGCCAGTGGCGACGCGCTTCGCCCATGCCGGCGCGCTGCTTAAGTACCTGCAGCAGTGCGCAGTCTCCACCGTCCTGGACCGCCGTCGTGTGGCGGCCCGGCGCGCCCGGCTCGCCGCTCGGCTCCAGGCTTACGAGAGCCTGAACCCGCCACTCGCCGGCCCAGAGGAGGCGGCTCTGGAGCAAGCCGAGCGCGCCGATCAGGCGGCGCGGGTGCGGGCTTGGGTCGCCGCGGTGATCGATCCCGCGGAGCGCCGTGTGATCCAGCTCTCATTCGTCGACGACCTTAGCCCGGCTGAGATCGCGGCCCGCTTCCCCGCCGAGTTCGCCGACGCCCAGAGCGTGCGGCAGATCAAGGAGCGGGTGTTGCGCAGGGCTCGCCGCGCCTTTCTCGCCGGCAATGGCGATGAAGCGGCATGAACGACGTTGAGTGGTCAATTCGGAGTAAAAGGGGAGCGAGATAGGGCGGCGCGATGAGCACACCGGAGCGTTTTGAGCACGAGGATCTGCGGGAGGGCGACCTGCTCGCCTATCTGGACGGGGAAGCCCCGCCAGCGACGACCCGCCATATCGCCACCTGCCCCCGCTGCCAGGCCGAGCTCGCCGGGCTGCGGGCCGCCGAGGCGCTGCTCAGCGCGGCCCTGACCCGCGCCGACTGCCCCGCCCCCGAGCTGCTGCTGCGCTATCAGGCCGGGCTCCTGGGCGCCCAGGAGGCCGCCATCGTGGCCGAGCATATTGCGGCCTGCGCCGACTGCACCGAGGAACTGGCGCTTCTGGCTGAGCCGCCGGCGCCCTCACTCGCCGGCAGCCTGGCCCGCGCCGGGGCGCGAATCCTGCGGGCTCTGCTGCAGCCCGCTCCGCCGCCGGCCCTGGCCCTGCGGGGAGATGAGCCAGGCGGCAGGCGAGTCGCCTACGCCGTTGAGGGCTACCAGGTGTTGCTGGCGACCACGCCCGGCCGCCCGGCAACAGGCCCGGCCCAACTGGAGGGCCAGCTGCTCAGCCCTGGCGCGCCGGCGACGGGGATGGCCCGCATCTCGGCGGGCGAGGCGATCGTCGCCGAGGCTGAAGTTGACGAGTTGGGCTTCTTCGCGTTCGATCAGCTGCCGCCGGGCAGCTATACTCTCACACTCGATCTCGGCGAGGATCAGATCGTCGTGGAGCCGCTGGCTGTGCCTTGAGGCGCAGATGTGTAGCACTACAGATCAACCTGACAGCCCGAGCCGTTGGCCCTTCGTCTCGACCCGGCCCGCGCTATCTCTGGGCCGCTCGCGCTAGAGGTCATGCAGACTACGGCGCTGCTTGCGTTCTTTCAGGTACGATGACCTTTACCGCATCCAGCGAGGAGCTCGCCGATCTGCTGCTGGCGCCGGCCGCGCCGGGCGAGCTCGCATCCCGCATAGCGGCGCTCGCCCCGGCCCTCGACCTGGCGACGGTGGCAACGCTCAAGGAGCGGGTGGACGCCACAAAGCTACGCAACGCCCGCCGCGCCCTCGCGATCGCCGATGTCGCCGTGGCGGTCGCCGCCCACGTGAGCGATCCGGTGGCGCCGGGCCTGGCCCTCTGGGCCCGCGGCAACGCGCTCTATCACCTCTCCCGTTACCGAGAGGCCCTGGGCTGCTATCGTCGCGCCGAGGCGTACTACGCGGGCCAGGCGCTCGAGGTGGCGCGCCTGCAGATCAACCAGGTGGCAGTGCTCCAAGATCTGGGGGCCTTCGACGAGGCCCTGGCGACGGCCGAGGCCGCCCGCGCTATCTGCGAGCGCATCGGTGCGCCAGCGCAGCGTTTCCTGGCCCTGCTCGAGATGAACAGCGGCGCGGCCTTTCAGCAGCTCGCCCGCCCGGCAGAGGCGCTGGCCGCCTACGAGCGCGGGCGCGCGATCTTCGTCGCCCTCGGCGATAGCATCGAGGCGGCTCGCATGGATATCAACCGGGCCAACGTGGTGCAGGAGATGGGCCGCTTCGCCGAGGCCGAGGCGCTCTACCGCGCCGCGAGCGCCACCCTCGCTGCCGCTGGCGCCGATCAGGAGGTCGCCCGCGCCGAGCATAACCTCGGCAAGCTCGCCTACCGCCGCGGGCGCTTCCAGGAGGCGCTCGCCCACCTCGAGCGGGCCCGCACCGGCTATGCCGCCATCCCCAACCCCCTCGAAGTCGCCAAGGCCGACCTCTACCGCGCGCTGGTCTACCGCGATCTGGGACTGCTGGACGAGTCGGTAGAGCTGGCAAGGGCCGCCGGCGAGAGCTTCGCCCGCGAGCGCACCCGCTGGGAACAGGCGATCGCCCTGACGGTCGAAGGCACGGGCCTGGCCCGCTTGGGCGCCATCGACGCAGCGGCCCCGCTGCTCGACCGCGCCCGCCGCCTGCTGCGACGCCAGGGAGCGACCGAACGCATCCCGCCCCTTGACCTCGACCGGGCGGAACTGGCCTTAGCAGCCGGCAACCTGAATCGCGCCCGCCGCCTGGCCGCCCGCGTCGCCCGCGGGACCGACCCTGAGCTCTGGCCTGCGCTCGCGGCGCGGGCCTTGCTCGCCCTCGCCGCCTGCGAGCTGGCCGCCGGCCATCACGCCTCCGCCGCCGGCCTCGCCCAAGGCGCCCTGGAGCTTGCCACGCGCTACGAACTGCCCGAGGCGGCGGCCGCGCACCACGCTATCGCCCGCGCCCACGAGCTGTCGGGCGATCACGAGGCGGCGTGGGTGGCGCAGAACGCCGCGACAGCAGCCGCCGAAGAGCTGCGGGCCCGTCTGCCTCTCGATGATCTGCGGCTCGCCTTCCTGGAGACCCACGAGCCGATCTACCGCGATGGCGTGCGCCTGGCCTGGCGCAGGGGCGACCCCGCCGCCACCCTCGCCGCGGTGAGCCTAGCCTTCAGCGCGCCGCTGCCCCGGCCTGGCCTGCCGCCAGGCGACCCCGCGCTCCGCGAGCAGCTGCGCGAGCTGCGGGAGGCCTGGGCCTACCTCCAGAGCAGCCTCGACGGCGGCGAGGAAGGGTTGGGCACGGGCGCCCCGGAGCTCGCCCGGCGGCTCCGCGAGCTCGAGCGCGCCATCGCCGATGTGAGCCGTCGCCTCGCCGTCGGATCGGCGCCGACAGGCGACCAACGACCGACGACCGACGACCGACGACCGACGACCGACGACGGGCCACCGAGCAGCAGCCCCACGTCGTCGGCGGTCGGTGGTCAGTGGTCAGTGGTCAGTGGTCGGTCGTCGGCTGTTGACGCTCGCTCGCTCCAAGCTGGGCTGGCGGCAGACGAAGCGCTGCTCGTGTATGCGCCTGCCGGCGACACGGCGTTCGGCCTGGCGGTGACGTCCACGACGATCCAGCAGCAGGAGTTACCGTTGAGCGCCGCCGGCCTGGCACGGCTGCTGCGCTCGTGGCGCTTTCACGTGGGGCACGCCTACGGCGTGGCCGCGGAGCCAGCGGCCCACGCCGCGGCGCGCGCCCACCTCACCAGGCTCTACGATGGGATGGTGGCGCCGCTGCTCGCCGCGCTGCCCCAGGCTCGCCGCCTCGTCGTCTGCCTGCCGCCCGAATGGCACGACCTGCCCCTGGCCGCAGCGCTCGGCCCGGACGGCCATCTGATCGAGCGCTACACGCTGAGCTTCGTGGCGGCGCCGGCGGCCCTGGAGCGGCGAGCGCCGCCCCCGCTCGCCGGGCCGGCCCTGGTGCTCGGCTGCTCCGACGATGGGCGCCTGCCGGAAGCGCTGCGGGAGGCCGAGGCCGTGGCGCTGGCCTTGGGGCGTCGCGGCGAGGTGCACGGCTTGATGGAGCATGAGGCGACGCGGACCGCCGTGACCGAGGCGCTCAGCACATGCGGTGTAGCCCACCTGGCCAGCCACGCCGCCTTCCGCCCCGACAATCCGCTCTTCTCTTGGGTGCGCCTCGCCGACGGCCACCTGGCCGTGGCCGACTTGGGCGAGCTCAGCCTGCGCGGCCGGCCACTTGTGGTGCTCAGCGCGTGCGAGACCGGGCGCGGGCGGCCGCGCGGGGGCGGCATCGTCGGCATGGCCCGCGGCTTCCTGCTCGCAGGCGCCGCAGCGCTCATCACCAGCCTCTGGAAGATCGCCGACGCCTCGTCGGCCCGACTGATGACAGACTTCTACGGCGCGCTGGCCGCCGGCCGGCCCGACCCGGCGGCCGCCCTCGCCGCGGCCCAGCGCCGCGCCCTCGCCCGAGGCGAGCACCCGTTCCACTGGGCCGCCTTCGTCTGTGTTGAGGCTTAAGGATAAGGAGAGCGCGATGCGACCACTCCTCACGCTCGTCGGGGCCCTGTTCCTCCTCCTGATGCAGCCCGCCGGCACGACAGCGACGACTGTCCCAACCTTCGACGGGCCCGTCCTCGCCGGCCGCAACTGCGGCGGCACCTCGAAGCCTGGATCGCTCAGCGCCGCGGCCCTTGCCGCCACGGGCGGGCCGGGCTGGACCATCGGCGGCCCCCTCGATAAACCTGCCACAGCCGGCAACCAGCTCGCGCCCAGCATCGCCGTCAGCCCGCTCGGCGCAGTCTATTACGCCTGGCAGGAGCAGCGAGCCGGCGACCCTGGCGATATCCTCGCCGCCCCGCTGGGCGGTCAAGCCAGCGGCGGGCGGCTGGCCGTGCGGGTGGACGACACCGGCGCCGCGGCGGTGGAGCAGGCCAGCCCGGCGCTGGCGATCGATGGGAGCGGGCGTCTCCACGCCGTCTGGGAGGATCTGCGGGGCGGCGCGCGGCGCGATCTGTACTACGCCACGTCCGATGACGAAGGAACCAGCTGGAGCACGAACACGCCTCTCACCGGGGCGCTCAGCAGCCTCAACCATATCAGCCCCCACCTGATCGCAGGCCCCGGCGCGGCGCTCTACCTGGCCTGGGACGGCGGGGACGACATCTACTTCAGCCGCAGCACGGGCGGCGCCTGGAGCACGCCTGTGCCGATCAACAGCGATCGCGCGGTTGACCGCGACCTGCCTCGCCTCGCCCTCGACGCCCAAGGCGGGCTGGTAGCTGCTTGGGAGGATCATCGCTCGCCGACCCCGGCAATCTTTGTGGCCCGCCTGGCGCAGCCGGACACGGGCGACTGGGGCGACGAGGTGCGGGCGACGCCTCTGGGCGTCTCGGCGCAACAGCCCAGCCTCGCGGCCGCCCCTGACGGCACCCTCTACCTGGCCTACCAGGGCGACCCCGGCATCTTCATCACGGCCTCGAGCGACGGCGGCGCCACCTGGAGCGAGCCGCAGCGGGTGGACGATGGTATCAACAGTCCCTTCCTCACCCCCCTGGCCAACCCGCAGGTGGCCGTGGACGCCCACGGAGGCGTGCACTGCATCTGGTGCCGGCTGCGGGCCCAGGATGGCTTCGCCGATATTGTGGCAGCCCGCTCCACCGACGGCGGCGTGACTTGGGGCGACCGGGCCGTCCTCGCCTCCACCACCGGCACCGCCGAGCCGCTGGCCTTGGCGGCCGACGACGCGGGCAACATCTTCGCCGCCTGGTCCGACGACAGCACAGTCAGCACAGCGCTGCATACGGCCCAGTGGAGCAGCGCGCGGCTGTTCCTGCCGCTGCTGCGCCGGTAGGCTTCAGCCAACAGCCGCTGGCGCCTCCCTGTGATGGAATGGCCCCCTGCGAGGATCGGTCGAGCGCCGAGTCGTCGCAGGGGGCTGGTTGCGCTGTGTGCTACACTAGGATCAGTCTTAAGACTGATCTCGAATGTTTAGCGTAGCCCTATCATTCAACTAAAGTTGAACGATGAAGCGGAATAAAACAATCGACTCAGGTCAAACGGAACCAGGCCCGCCCGAGCAAGCCGCCGAACTCCTTCCCGAGCTGCGGATCACCGACCTTGAGACGCTGCGCATCATGGCTGACCCGATGCGGCTGCGCATTCTAGAGCTGTTGGTGATGGAGGCTCAGCCGGTGAAGCGGCTCGCCGCCACGCTCAACCTGCCGCAGACCAAGCTCTACTACCACATCAACCTGCTTGAGGAGCACGGCCTGATCCGCGTGGTGGGGACGCGGGTGGTATCGGGCATCATCGAGAAGCAGTACGGCGCCGTGGCCCGCTCCTACCGGATCGACGAGTCGCTGCTCTCCCTCAGCGCGCCCGGCAACGACGACACAGCAGACATGATGTTCGCCACCCTGCTCGACGGCGTGCGGAGCGAGCTGCGGCAGGGGCTCGCGGCCGGCGCGATCGAGCTGCGCGAGGACGCGCCCGTTACCCGCAAGATCACGATCGGCAGGATGCCCATGCGGCTCACCCCGGAGCGCGCCGCCGAGCTCCACGAGCGCATCGGCGCGCTGATCGAGGAGTTCTGCGCCAACCCGGAGGACCTCGGGAAAGCGGCGCCTGGCACACAGCTCTATCAGCTCTTCATCGCCTGCTACCCGACCTACATGGCAGGTGAGGAGACAGGCGAGGCGTAGCCGCCAGTAAAGCGCGATTGGGCGCGGGCAGATCGCCCGGCGCCGGGCCGCGCATACCCAAAAACAGGAGGCTAGGATGGATAACAGCGGAGGCTGGCAGACTCGCTTCTTTACGATCTGGGGCGCGCAGGCGCTCTCGATGTTCGGCACGTCGCTCGTCCAGTTCGCGATCGTCTGGTGGCTCACTCAAGCCACCGGGTCGGCCACCACCCTGGCCCTCGCCACGCTGGCCGCGCTGCTGCCGGGCATCCTGCTGGGCCCGCTGGCCGGCGCGCTGGTGGACCGCTGGAGCCGCCGCCTGGTGATGATCGTCGCGGATACGATCGCAGCGCTCGGCGTGCTGCTGCTGGCGGGGCTCTTCGCCGCGGGCGCCGTGCAGATCTGGCATATCTATGCGATCATCCTGCTGCGCGCCACCATGCAGGCCTTCCAGCTCCCGGCGATGCAGGCCTCGACTTCGCTGATGGTGCCGCAGGAGCAGCTGACGCGGGTGGCCGGCCTGAACCAGATGCTGCAAGGGCTGACCATGATCGCCGCCCCGCCGATCGGCGCCCTGCTGCTGAGCATCAGCTCGGTGCAGACAGTGCTGCTGCTGGATGTCGGCACCGCGCTGCTGGGCATCCTCCCGCTGCTCTTCTTCCAGATTCCGCAGCCGCGGGTAGCGCAGCCGGCCGCGAAGGTGTCGGTGCTCGCAGATCTGCGCGCCGGCCTCGCCTACGTCTACGGCTGGCCGGGGATGCTCATCCTGCTCTGTATGGCCGCGGCGATCAACCTATTGGTGGCGCCGGCGATGTCGCTGCAGCCCATCCTCGTCACCAGGCACTTCGGCGGCGATGTGGTGGACCTGGCGCTGCTCGAGTCGGCCTTCGGCATCGGCATCATCGTCGGCGGTGTGCTGCTGGGCGTGTGGGGCGGCTTCAAGCGCCGCATCTACACGAGCATGCTCGGCATCGCCGGGCTCGGCGCCGGCCTGCTCGGCCTGGGCCTGATGCCGGCTAGCGCCTTCTGGGGCGGCGTGGCGGCGATGGGCCTGGTTGGCGCGATGGTTAGCTTCGCCAACGGCCCGCTGATGGCGGTGCTGCAGGCCACCGTGGCGCCGGAGATGCAGGGCCGGGTGCTCACGCTGATGGGCAGCGCGTCAGCCGCCATGGCGCCGGTCGGCCTGCTGCTCGCCGGACCCGCCGCCGACCTGCTGGGAGTGCAGGCCGGCTACCTCGCGGGCGGCGCGATCTGCCTCCTGATGGCCGTCGCCGCCGTACTCACGCCCGCGGTGATCCGGCTGGAGGATCGGGCCGCGACGCCAACTGAGGGCGCCCCGGCCGCCGACGACGCCCCAGCCACCGACGTGCTGCTCGGAACGGAGTAGACTGCCCGAGCAGCTGCGCCAGGAGGGCGCCGTGCGCCTCACGGCTCTCTGGCTCCTGACCAACCTGGGCTTCCTGTTCCTCTGCCCACCAAATGGCCGCAGTACATCCTCGCCCTCACCGTCCCCGCCGCCCTCGGCGCCGCCTTCTGGCTCGCCGGCGCCTGGCCCCGCTGGCGCTCC